>CAMCTV010000005.1 GCA_945878635.1 Chryseobacterium gleum
GAGGATGATTGCGTTCCCGTTCTTGAAGAAATTAGTGGACTAAAAATGGGTGTTGATTTTAAAGTAGGTTATTCCCCTGAACGCATCAATCCCGGTGATAAAGTCAATACCCTTAGAAGCATCATTAAGATAGTTGCAGGTTGTGATGAAGAAAGTTTAAATGAAATCGACAAAGTTTATTCCGTGGTTATTGATGCAGGTTTGCACAGAGCGGCAAGCATCAAGGTAGCTGAAGCAGCTAAAATCATAGAGAATACCCAACGCGATGTAAACATTGCTTTGATCAATGAATTGTCTCTGATATTTAATAAAATGGGACTGAATACCTATGATGTTCTGGAGGCAGCAGGAACAAAATGGAATTTCTTAAAATTCCAACCTGGTTTGGTAGGCGGACATTGTATTGGTGTTGATCCATATTATCTAGTATACAAAGCCAAGAAAATGGGTTATTTTTCCAAAGTAATTTCTTCTGCGCGTTATGTGAATGATTCGATGGGTGCCTATGTTGGAAAACAAACGGTAAAGAAAATCATGGAAATGGGAAAAAACGCCCTAGAATCTAAGGTACTTGTCATGGGAGCCACATTCAAAGAAAATGTAAGTGACATCCGCAATTCCAAGGTGATTGATATTATTCGTGAGTTGGAAAGCTTCTCTGTTCAAGTGGACATCGTGGATCCTCACGCTGACAGTGCTGAATTGCAACATGAGTATGGTTGCACTTTGGTGCCGCAGCCTTCACCCAATACTTATGAAGCCATCATCATTGCCGTTGCACACAATGAATACTTGAATATGGATGAACAATACTTGACATCTCTGCTTAAAGATGGTCAAGGAGTATTGGTGGATATCAAAGGGACTTACCGTTCTAAAATCAAACAGTTAAATTACTGGAGTTTATAAAATGTAAGTTACATCTTGCTTAAACGATTAATATGAAAAACAACATCATTGCCCTGATTATCCTCTGCATGCAGGGCTTTGTTGTCTTAGCGCAACCCGTAAATCCATTTTATTCGATTGAGCAAGACTTGAATACATTGGACATCATTGAGGACAAGCGCACACCGCAATTGCCTCTGACCAACCAAGGTGTTCAAATCATATCTGCCAAGGACATCCAAAAACTGCCTGTCAGAAATGTTTCCGAAGCACTGCTTTTTGTCAGTGGCGTGGACGTCAGAAGCCGGAATACTTTCGCACAGAGTGACATCAGTTTGATGGGTTCTTCTTATGATCAAATACTCATATTGATTGATGGAATCCCCATGCGCGACCCTCAAACGGGGCACCACCAGATGAATCTTCCCATTGATTTGAATCAAGTAGAGCGTATCGAGGTTTTCAAAGGATCAGCAGCAAGAATGTTCGGCGCAGGGGCATTAGCCGGAGCCATCAATGTTGTGACCAAAGCACCCGGCAGTCAAAAGCTAAATGTACTCTCCTACTGGGGAACCAATGGTGAGAAAGACACCGCAACCGGTGAAACTTATACCCAAAATGTCCAACAAATTGCGCTGGGAATCAGGAAAGAAAAATCAGGTCACACCATCCAATTGAGACGTTTGTTCACTAATGGATACCAAAACAACTCAAGTGTTGAACAGCAGAACGTTTTCACCAATAGTCAATTTGTATTTAAAAACAACCGAAAAATTCAATGGATCAATGGTCTATTCAACAACAGTTTTGGTGCCAAGGACTTTTATGCATCTCCCTACGACACCGATGCTTTTGAACAAGTGAAAACCATGTTTACCGGAATCAACGGAGACCTGACATGGAAGAAATGGCGTGTTGTCCCAAGACTTTATCACCGTTACAATGAAGACCATTATGTCTTCATCAAATCCAAGCCAGAAGTTTACCAAAATTATCATTTCGGATCAACCTCAGGAGCTGAGTTGCATTTGTCTAAGGCAAACAAATGGGGATTGGTAGCACTTGGTGGTGAGACCCGAATGGATTGGTTGAGCAGCAATAATCTGGGGAAACACCAACGCCAATTTTACAGTGGTTATATAGAACAACGTTTCAATCCTTGGAGCAACCTCAATGTAATTGTCGGAAGCAATTTCCAATACACTTTACTGAGCGATGAAATGCAACAAAACAACCAAGGTTGGAAGGCTTATCCCGCGGTGGATATTGCCTACAAAACAGATTATGGGCAAGTGTATGTGCACACAGGCAAAGGATCGCGCCTACCCACTTATACCGATTGGTATTACAAGGATTCACGCAATCAAGGAAACCCTTTATTGGTAGCAGAAGATGGATTTATAGCAGAAACAGGTTTTTTGTATAAGAGTGATGAATGGAACATTCAAGGTTGCTATTATTACAGAAAAGTCAACAATCAAATTGATTACATCCTAACAACAATGCCGGATCTCCTTCAAAAATGGACGCCATTGAACGTGGGGATTTCTACATTTACAGGATTTGACTTTGTTGCTCAATGGAACAACAAACCAACAACCGATCAATGGTTTTATTTTCTAAACGCCGGCGTCAAGGCAACACTTTTGAGTTCCATGATGGATACACAGGATCTTCCATCTCGATATGCTGCTGAGCATTTGACGCAGCAATTCATAGGTCAGTTGGCGGTAGGGCAAAAAGGTAAAATTCAACATCAATTGATGGCGCGTCACTTCCAGCGCATGGGACAATCGACATACACGACCATTCTTGATTGGAGGTCTCAATTGAATTTGGATAAGGTCAATGTGTTTTTTGATATCAATAACCTCAATAATCAACAATACATCCTCTCCGGCTTTGTTCAAATGCCAAGAAGATGGTTCAATGTGGGTGTTCAATTTCAAATGTAAAAGATGGCAAGAAGAATTTTAATCACTGGTGGTGCTGGTTTCATTGGATCGCATGTCGTTAGAAGAATGGTGAACAATCATCCCAATGACACCATTTTTAATATGGATGCATTGACCTATGCTGGAAATTTGATGTCACTTCAAGATATTCAAAACGCTCCCAATTACACCTTCATCAAAGGAGACATTTGCGACGAGGCATTTGTGCTGAAGACCGTTGTCGATCTAAATATTACCCACATCATACACTTGGCTGCAGAGAGCCATGTAGACCGATCTATTCATGATCCGTTGGCATTTGTCAAAACCAATGTTGTAGGCACAGCCAATATGCTCAATGCAGCGCGCGTTGCATGGAAAGACAACATGGAAGGAAAATTGTTTTACCACGTTTCAACAGATGAAGTTTTTGGCGCTCTGGGTGAAGAAGGTAAATTTTCAGAAACAACACCTTACGACCCGCACAGTCCCTACTCTGCTTCCAAAGCTTCCAGTGACCATTTGGTCAGAGCCTATCACGACACTTACGGCATGCCGATTGTCATCAGCAATTGCTCCAACAACTATGGGACACATCAATTTCCTGAGAAATTGATCCCCCTGATTATCAATAATATTCTTCACAAAAAACCCCTACCCATTTACGGAAAGGGAGACAACATCCGCGATTGGTTGTGGGTAGAAGATCATGCCCGTGCCATTGAAATCATTTTAGAAAAAGGCAAACACGGTCACACCTATTGCGTGGGAGGAAACAATGAATGGAAGAACATTGATTTGGTAAAATTGATTTGTAAGACAACTGATGGATTATTGGAACGACCCGAGGGAGACGCGGAGCAACTAATCACCCATGTCACCGATCGTCTAGGACACGACCACCGCTACGCAATAGACGCTACCAAATTGGAAAACGAATTGGATTGGCATCCTACTCAGGATTTTAACAAAGCCCTCAAAGAAACCATTCAATGGTACCTGTCCCAAAGAGAATGGGTGGAAGCCGTCACCAGTGGAGAGTATCAACGGTTTTATGCTCAGAATTATCTGAATAGTTCTGAGTAGTGAGTATACAGTACTAAAATTTCTCTTTGCGCAATCTTTGCGTACCGATGCTTCGCTACTTGCGTTTTTGTATTTTAGTTTAACGCAAAGGGCTCAAGGCTATCGCAATGGAAGCAAAGAATTAACCACTTATCTTACCACCTGCAACCTGCTCTTTTCGCCACCAAAATCAACCAAATACAACCCCGATTCCAAATCTCCAAAATTGATTTCAGCGACATTTCCATTCAACACCACATTGGTTTTAAACACAACCTTACCGGTGACGTCTCTCATGACCACTACCCTCCTATCTTCATCTCTTGTCTCCTCATCACCCGTCTCCTCAACATTGTATTGCAACACAAAACTTCCTTTTGCTGTTGGGTTGGGGTAAATGGAAAAACTCGAAACCCGAGACTCAATAATTGAATCGCTCTCACTCTCGCTCTGCATAACCATTCCCGCATTGCCTAAGCGCATGCATTGCAATGCCCCCCAATTCCCTTTTTGACCGCTCAAATGCAAAGCCCTAACCCTAACCCCATAGGTTTTGCCAACACCAACACCTGGTATATTGTTCACCATGAAAATGGAGGAATAAGCCCCTCCTTGAACAACCATGGGCGCACCCTCGATAGGCAGAAATTGCGTAAACTCCCATTCATAACCTATGGCTCCACAAATCGTTCTATCTGGTGCAATATTTCCACTCAAAGATTTCACAGCTGGACAGCGATCACTTAACCTCATGGATATTGTATTCTCAGACAACAACGTTACAGCGCTTATCAAAGTTGGTTGTGCAACAATGGTTTCAAGATTATTGGCAGCGTCGGCTATTTGATAAATTACAGGGACCCTCATGCCATAAACCACTGGCAAACCCGTTTGATTCACCGGTAAAATACTACCCAATCTTCCCACAACGGAACTTGCTCCCGTTGTGGTATAGCTCCATGGTTGCGACAACAAATCATTCCCATTCTGGGCTGCGGTAATTACCTCAAACTGGTACTGAGATGCATTGGCTTTGAAGGCCGCCTTAAAACTATTGCAGACATTGGAGTACACACCTGTATTATTGCTGTAATAATGATCGACAACAGTCCCGACAAAATGATTAAAACAAACTTTGGCAATGGGATTTATGGGGCCTGAGATATTTTGAATTGCCAACCAATATTCAACACCAACTTGCAAATCATCACTCAACAATGTTTGATTACCCGCTGTGTTCTCATGTTCTATTGAAATTAATTGCATGCACTCACCCTCTAACCGCTCAAACAACAACAAGCGATTGTTTCCAGTCGCTGCCGACAGGCCAACACGAACATTGTTGTAATTGGAGACAAACGAAAACCAAACGGTTCTTCCCTGTATTCCTTCTAAATCGATTGTCGCTCCGGTATTCATATTGGCACTCTTTACGGCATTTCCTATGCATGAAGGATACAAAGATGTTGATACAGACACAGGAGTTACTCCTTCAAAAAAACTTCCTTCAATGGCAAAACCATCACAATCCTCATCAACTTGGTTGCCACACAACTCCGCCATGTTTGGATTTACACTGCTGTTATCATCGTCACAATCACTATTGTCCAAAACAAAACCATCCATCATCAAACAAGTAACATAACCAACACTATTGGTTCCGAAACCATCACCATCAAAATCTGCGTAGTAATTAAAAGTAGTAATCCCCTCGTCAATGTTTCCATTGCAATTGTCATCCGATTCGTTGCATAATTCAATGGCATCTGGATAAATCAGTGGATTGTCATCATCGCAATCCACCAAATTGGTATAGCCATCATCGTCCAAATCCACCTCACATCCTTCATCTATGGATCCATTGCAATTGTCGTCAATGCCATTGCCGCATTGTTCGTTGGCATTGGGATTGACATTGGGGTTGCTGTCCTGACAATCTCCATGCTGCGCGACATAGCCAAATGGCAAAATACACTTGACCACTGCAATCTCTCCATTGCCCACACCATCGCTGTCCGCATCTTCATAATACGTTTCGAAGATCAATCCCTCATCAATCACGGCATTGCAATTGTCGTCCATGTCATTGCAAATCTCTACTGCTGATGGATTAATGATGGATACCCAATCATTGCAATCTCCCTCCTGGGGAACAAAACCAAATGGTTGGTTGCATGCATTCAAAACGTTTTCACTTTGACCAAACCCATCTTCATCAATGTCTAGATAGAAATTATCGTAAGTCAATCCGTCATCAATCAAAGCGTTGCAGTCATTGTCAAGACTATCGCAAAATTCAATATTGTTGGGATGAATCACGGTATTGTTGTCATCGCAATCTTGATCATTGCTAACATAACCAACCAATGCCTCACACGCCAGCGCCAAGATCATTCCATTGCCATATCCATCTTGGTCTTGGTCTTCATATTGCGCATAAATAAGACCTTCATCCACCGATCCATTGTTGTTGTCATCCAACCCATTGCATATCTCCACACCTTGAATGTATTGGAAATGACAAAAACGGGATTCTCCAAAATTCACCGCTACCGATTCTGCAATCATCTCCTGCCCTGTTCCGTCAAAAAATCGAACAGCATCTAAATCTTCTACATCATCGATAACCAAGCTTAAAGACGATGTAGCATTAAAATTATCCCAATGCACGTACAATGTATCATTGGAAATCTTTGTGGTTACATGCGCCGCCAAACGATCTTTCCAATAAGCTCCAAAATCATCCAAAAACATGTATTTCAAATCACTTCCCAACCCATTGACATACTGCTGTTCTGCCAACAACTTATAACCCCTATTGGGATGAATGAGCAAAACGGTTGGTGCATTATTGGCCAAATTCTTCTGGGTGATATTGATCCAATTGTTGGCATAAGTGCTGTAATTCTCTTCATTAAAAGGAATAGATGCTGATGCATCGGAAATCGTAATCGGAATCTCCAAAACATTGGTT
This sequence comes from Chryseobacterium gleum, assembly GCA_945878635.1. GTDB lineage: Bacteria > Bacteroidota > Bacteroidia > Flavobacteriales_D > Sanyastnellaceae > CAMCTV01. Next base: position 6,862 of record CAMCTV010000005.1, read on the forward strand.
TGTGTTCCTGAAAATTTCAGTCCGTCAATATCAAAGAACGGGAAATTGGTCAAAACATCATTGGCAGAAAAAGTTGAGTTGTACAAATATCCCAAATCTTGCAAAGCCTTGGGTAAACGGGGATTAAAAGCCAAATGACCTGCTCTAAAGGATCTGACTTGTACGCTGTGATTGGATTCCAATAGATACTTAGAAACCTCTACCTCACCATATACATTCCCACCAGTGGTGATTCCATTGTAGTACCTCGGCTGATAATCTAGTGAGGTATTTCCCAAGGCCGACAGAGGAAAGAGGGTTGAATTGAAGTAATCAGGAAAATGGCCAACAGAGTGCGAGGCAATCTTTTGACCTTTGCTTTTGACATACTCCACTTTATCCAATGAAATGGTATAAAAAGCTGTCATCCAAGAATCTGCAAAATAACGCGTGGTAATATTGTACATACTATTCACGCCATTCATTTGCTCATAATCTGCAAAAATGGCCATGGTATCCATAGCGGTTCGGCTATCAATGTCATGGGTAACCATCACAACCCCAGACTCACAATCCGGACAAGTGTGTAATCTTACCGCATGTTCTGTATGTTTTCGTATAACATTGGTAATAAAAAAAATGAAGGTATCCGTTGTTGGTTCAAATCCATTGGAGTAGGTTCTATGCGCATTCAAATCACTGTTGATTAAATTCCGCATCACCACATCGCGCAAATCCAACCCAAATAAAAAAGTATGCCCTTCGCCAAATTCATGATGCACAACAGCCGATAAATTGTTCTCGTAATGTGCCAGCGTTTCTGCATTGCCTGTTGGTGTATAAGATCGTATATTAAAGGTTGAAGTGAAAGAATCCGAACTATCTGCCAAGGAAATCATTTTCTCCATAGGATCATCGATACGGTCAAAATAATCTTGCTCATCTTCCGTGTGCCAATACATCCGTTTCAAATCCGTATGTGTTGCGTATGCTGAAACACCAAACAAACCATACAAATCCGGATCGCGCATGGATGAGGCTATCAGTACTCCACCGTTCTCGACAAATTGAATCAATTTATTTTTCTCTGCAGATGTGAAAGTTCCCGGTACAACAACAGGGGCCAACATTACAATGCGATACTGCAAAACGGAATCCAACACATTGCTCTCATGATAAGAAATCCCACCCGCTTGTAGTAAATGTCTGCATGATCGTATTCTAGAAAAATTGGTCTCATTGTTCTTGACTGTCAAATCCAATAATCCTACTTGCACTTGTTGTGCATGCAAAATATGGGTAAATCCCAAAAAGACAAGGACCATGAAAATTATATAAGGGCGGCGAATCATTTCCATTCTTTTATTTTATATCGTCAATCCGACGCGCAACTTCATTCAATGGTTTCATTACAACCGCATTTTCTTGGCAAAGGCCGATGACTTGGGCGGATTCCAGGGGTCATTGTACGACTCCTTGAATATCAACTCTTGCAAATAAGCCTTGGTGCGCACAAAACGAAGAAAGTACCCAAAGTACAAGACCATACCCGGCAAATAAGGCAAGAAATAAGCAATGGGTTCTTTTTGCGACAATCGAAAAGCGGAGAATATGATAAATTTCAGAAAGTAATTGGCTGTATAAAGACACAAATTCGTCAATAAAATAATAGGCAAAAGAGAGGTGAAATTCAAAAGAATGTCTGCTATATAAAAATACCATTTGAAGTTCAAAACCAAGTTGTAAAAAATATTCTCAACGAATGAGATGAAATTCAACCAAGAAAAATTCTTGGATGGAAGCAATACATCAATGTGTTTGCGCAAACGAAAACGCACCAAGCTCTTGTCCCAACGCAGTCGTTGCTTGGCTAATTTTCTAAAGGTATCAGGCGCAGCCGTTTTGCATACGGCGGTGGGTTCATACTTGACCTTATAACCCATTTTTCGCAACTTTACCGTGATATCTCCATCCAATCCAGGACCGACATCCCAGCCGCCAATCTTATCCAAAGCATCCCTTCTAAATGCACCAAATGCACCACTGATAACCCGATATATGCCCAGCTCACTGCTCGATATTCGGCCAATGGAAATGCTGTCAAAATACTCGATGGCTTGAAAAGTAGCCACCAACGAATCTCTATAATTTCTTACTTGAACATTGCCACCTACCCCGCCAATCAGTGGATCCGTGTAAAACAACTTCACTATATTCTCCATGGCATCTGGATCATAGGAGCAATCAGCATCCAAATGCACCACAAACTCGCCCTTGGACAGGCGCAATGCCAAATTAGCCGCTGAAGCTTTTCCGCCTCTCACCTCATTGCGCACAAACAAATCAATCAGGCCATTCTTCTCCAAACTCCTGCATATGCGCTCTGTCTCATCATCACTTCCATCATCAATGATGATCAACTCAAAGTTCTGATAGGTCTGCTGCTTGAGCGACTGAACCAACTTATAAATGTGCTTTCCCTCGTTTTTACCAGGAACGATTATGGACACCAATGGCATGCGCGTCCAAAACTCATAATGGGCTTTGGTAATCTTATCCTTTCTGAACCTGTTCGTAAAACGCCACAATATCAGGACAACCAACTCAAAGAGAAAAAACCGGAGAAACTCAAATATGACGAAAAAATAGAAATACCGAAAGAACTTACCAAAGCTGATAAACTGAACAAAATTGATAAAGTCATCAATGTAGTTCATTCACGATTCAATTTTTGAAGCATCATTTTCATCAATTCCTCGCCGTTCTTAGCGTCATCGTAATTTAAAACAACATGCTTTAATTCAATCTTGAAAGCATTGTAATTTTCCGAAATGAGTTGTTGAATCAGGTCCGCTACCTCTCTTAATTTTTCGCCATTGACGACATCTGTTAGCGCTCTTCTGGTGGTCCAAATAAAATGACCTTGATTGTTAAGGGTGATAAAATCCTTCAAAGTCATTTCACCTTTAATAATATCAGCCAGCTCTCTAATAAGACTTTGCTTTTTAAATCCTCCGAAATGATGACTAAACTCATTGACATTGACCAAAACCAAACCGTTGAGCTGATGTTGCCATTCCGGAAGACCGCTGGCATGTATGTAATCAAAATGCAGCAGCGTTTCAAAGGTTCTTTCCTCTTGTATCTCGTCCAAGGTTAGATGAGGTTTCTCATCTTGCTCAGACAGTCCCTCTGTAATGGCCAACCTTCCTTTCTTGGTCAGCTTATAAGCATTGATGTTCCGCGCTTGCAAGTATTGAACATCCGTATCGTGTGAACAATGCATACACTTGGCCTTGACAAAAATATCTTGAAAACGGCTGTCGCATTCATTGCAATGGTTCAAAACAGCTGGTTTGTCATAATCAACCCCAACATGATGCAAATTCTTGTTGCACTTGGGACAACTCAAATTATCCGTATCCACCTTCTCAAAATCAGAAATAGGACCGATATAGGCACAGGGGAAATGATGAATCAAATCCTCTCCATAGGTATTGGAAGAACTGCAATGCGGACAAACTTCTCTGAAAAGCAATAACCCCGCACTGCACTGATTGCACAAATAAATTTTCTCTACAAAGTCCGGCCAAATGTATCCATTTTCCTCTGCCCAATCCAATGCTGCCAAAACTTCTGTCTCTTCATGGGGCTCAAATGACATGGAGACCGTCGGATAAGCATACCCAATGATTGAGTAGGGATCCAAAACGGGGTCAATAACCTTCGTTTGTCTGGTATACATCAAATCCAAAGCCTTTTTCATTACCTTTCCATACTGACCCGCAGGGGCCTTGGCTGACAAATCCAAAGAGCGAACAAAAATATCATTGGTCTTGCGCTGCAATTGTTCTTCATCCATTGACCCATCAACAAATCCATCAACCAACATTCCCAACACCGCCGGTGATTTTGATGAATAGCGCTGAACAAAAATGGGTTTTAAATACACCTCGGGTTGATGGTGGCGGCGTATGGCATATACCGTACTCCGCACAAAATCAACGTTGGGTGAATCAACAATGACAGCATCATGCCCCATCAAAAAAGGAAGGGAATAACCACTGTCTGAGGTTATTTTCAGAACCAATGTTTGTCCTATCTTAAAACTCTGGTAACTCATTTTTCAGTACTTGAATTTTTTGACTTGAACACCCATCTTATAATAGTTCTTCCACTTTACTCCCTCCAATGAATCACTGGGATAAATGTCTCCCGCAATGGTTCTGGTTGTTGGCTCAAATCGCTTTTGGTACTCCTCAGGCAATGGAATGGTGGAGTAATAAAAACGCTGAACAATTCCATGAGAAGTCTCCCCATTGGGAAAAATCACTTCAAAACGATCACCCACCTGAAAATGATCAATATCGGACTGATCAAAATAAGCGCGAACAAATACCGGTGATGTTCTGTGGATAGACATGGAAATTTCTGATTTCAAACATGTCTCGTAAGGACGTGTATAGATGCGGTTCACGCTACCCTCAAATGGCGAGATGTAAAACTTCAGTTTATTGTCATCCCCGCTGCTTCGTCCCTCCGCTTCAGCCAGCATCGGACGTTCTAAAGGAATCTCCACCCGCTTGTCATTCAACTTCGCAATGGTTGATTGGTACTCCAAAATTTCGGCTTCCATACGACTTTGTTCAGCATCCAATCTTGTAATATCATTCAATTTATTTTGCAAATGTGACTGCGGAATCACACCCAATTGTACCTGAGATTTGATGGTGCTCAACTCTTTTTGGTAGGTCGACATCAACTTTTGGCTCTCTGCAATCTTAATTTGATTCAGACTGATTTTTTGCTCCAATGAAATAATCTCTCGGTCAATCCAATCATTGTTGTTCTGAACCCTTCCCGTGGTGCTAACACCTGACATCCGCAATTTCACATCACTGTCGCTCTCATCTGACGACTCGACATAACTGAACAATGTGTCTCCAATTCGAATGGTATCATCAACGTTTACAAAATATTCGATGATTCGGCTATCCTCCAACAACCGAACATTGACATTCTCGTAAAGGATGTGGCCATCTGCCTTCACATAAAATAATCTAGAAAAAATAAAATACCCGATGCCGCCCAAGAGCAAAAAGAAAACGATGAAATAGATGATTCTATCCCACTGTCGCTTCCTCTTGACCAATACTTTTTCATTGATCACTCGGATATCAGAGCCTTGTCGTTTAAAATTTACACTTTTCAAAGCTTATGGATTTAATAATAAATAGGACTCAAAATCATGGATAGCGTAGCGTTTGCTCTTTAGCCAAGGGTCAATGGCCTGGATATCTTTTTCAATATCTTGACGCAAAGTATAATCCTTGGCACTCAAGGCAATGGTTGCTTTACCACCAAGTATAGTAAGTTCTTCTTCCGCCCTTCTGCGAATAGCCTCTACACCGGATGTTTCGTATGCCATGACCACCACTTCATCGCTATTGTCATTCAATACTTTTAAAACCTTTGCATCATAATACAACGGCACTGCAAAACCCAAGTAAACACCTTTCGATTCTGCCCATTGATGCAATCGCACCACCATTTCAGAATATTGCAACATCAAACTGTCCTTGTTTTGCTTGTATTCATCCATGGCATGTGGCTCGATATCAAAATGTACACCAGCCAATACAACACCACTCATCTTTTTCCAAACGCTGTCCATCTTGGCCACAGCATCCCCTTTCAGCCATTGATTGCGTCCAATCAAAAGTTGAACGGATATGTCTTTCTGCTGCAATTGATTGGCCAATGTTTTAAATCGTTGCACTTGTTCCGCTCCACTGCCCACCGAGAGATAAACCTCCTGAATACCCCATTGAATCAACTTTTGCGTAATTTCCTCTGGCTCACGCTGGGCAATGGACTTGGACCACATGTAAATGCTCCTGCTCCCTGCTTGCACCCGCTCTTCTGATTGAAACGATATGGGCTCCTCATAAGGTGACCATGGCCTGATGTATTGCAACACATTTTCCTCTGGCAACAATCCATGGATATCACCCAACTTCAAATACAATTGCTGCTGCGCATCCAATTTCTCAATCTCCAAATTCCAAAAGTTCAACAATCCATTCAAGGCTTCCAAAGGTTGAAAATATTCGGTGTTCACTTTGGCCTGCTGACCATACGTCGCCAATTGCTGACGCAACAAGTCCTGCCTTCCCACTGCCACTGCATACTGCTTTAATTTGTACCGGTATTCATACACCAAGGTTGAAACTTGTGTCCACTTCAACTCTGACTGAACCTGAACCTGAGATCTGGCCTTCTGCAATTTCAATGTGCTCAGTGTTTGATAATCTTTATTAAAGACTCGAAGAGGAACGTTGGCATTGAGTCCCATCGAAATAAATGACCGGTCTCTCATATTATCTTGCAAATCAAAATAATTGTATTTAAAACTATAAGACAAACCCACTTCATTGATCCAATGCTTCCTCCACGCATCATTCTCCTCTTGCATCATCAATTGACGATCTTGAATGGGATGATTACTTGAAAGCAATCTCAAAGCTTTGGCATTAACATCAAACAATGGCCACAATTTGGAGGGATCAGCAGAAGAAGCTGGAAGCAAACCTTCCATTCCGTCATTGAAACCGCGATAGGTTTGGATTTGACCATTGGTCTCCATCAACTGCTCATAAGCTTTATACAATTCATCATTCAACACTGGATACATGGATACCGCTTGTTTAAGAATGACAATTTCGTCTTGAAGCACTTTCTTTTTCTTTTCCAGCACTTGTACTTTTTGAGCATTGAACAAAAAGAGTATATTATTCTTACTCCAATAGGAAATGCTTTGGTTGCGATTTTCCATGGCAGAGAGCAATTCAATATTCTTCTCATTGACCAGGGCTTTGGATTCAAAACCATTGGCAACAAGACCTCCAGCTAGAATATCCCAATTGAAACCAGTTGTGGTTTTTGCCTTGTAAAAAAGATTTTCTTCTGTTGGTTGAGGATCAAAGTTCTGAACAATATTGGTATTCCATGACAAACCGTAATCAGCTCGGGTTGCCTTGGCTTTTTGGTTGTAATATTGTTCAATTTGCTGCAGCAACTGTGGAGATTGAGCGGATTGAACATCGGGCCAAAGTGAGGGGACAACATCAATACTGAGAGCGGTTGACGAGGCGACAGTCAAGTTGGAATTTTTCAACCACAATTGACTCAATGCATCAACAGATTGTCCGCTGGAATCCAATTGAGCAAAAAGGCCAGGGATTTGAAACATCCATACCAGCATTATAAAAATTACAATTCTACCAAAAGCAACCATTCCAACCCATTTTCTTTTGGGTGTGCAAAGAAACATGACAAATATCAATTACAGCAATAAACTTTAATATTTTTTCATTAATACTGCGTTAAAATTTGGTGTGGAATGATTTTATCATTTTGGATGATGCAAAAAAACATGTCAACCCATTGGGATGGATGGCCTATACCGGCGTCGGTGCGACTTGATTTCTTGGCTATTTTTTGATCAAGCAAAAAGTAGCATAAAAAGATAGCGAACTCAAAAAATCACCCCGTCACTTCGTGCCTCTCCTCCTCTCCCTTCGGTCAGGAGGGGAGATAACGCTACCGAAGCTGGCATTCAATCAAAGCCAAAATGAGAAAAAGAAAGAAAATAAATATCCTTGTCTTTTCATCCCTTCATCACCTCATCACCTCATCACCTTTCCACCACAGAATGGCGACCAACAAGCAATACCTTTTGAGCCGAAAACTAAAAACGACATTGAACTTGCTGATGCGCCAAGAGCCGTGGTGTCTTTTGGAAGATGCCCAAGTTTAAAGGCTTATTGTGTAAAATTTTTACGATTTAGCAAGAATCAGAGAGAAACTCCCTCATTTTCCCGCTTTATATCAGGATTCAAATAGAGCATTTTAATCCTTCTGTCAGATTCCAACCGTTTTTCAAGAAAAACATCCTCGGCTGATATCCCCGTAATCGAGGACAATTTCCTCTTCAATTCTCGCATCTTGATGTCCTTCCTCTTCTTCAATGTGTCAAAATTGGGATCCCCGTGATCAAAGAACCGATTCAAGTCAGACGACTCAAAGCCCATTTCTCCCAATTCAAAAAAGTAAACCATCATCTGCTTCTCCAATTCAGTCAGTGTCTCCACTTCTTTCACTTGGATTGACTCCGGCATGCCTCTCTTTTCTCTGCCTTTGTACTTCCATAAAAACCAAGCTAGTAATACAAGAGTCATCATTATCAAAACAACCATTATCAAAATCCAATTGGGTGTTGGAACAGGAACAAACTGCTCCCGCACCAATGGCGCTCCCAAATAATCTTTCTTGTTAACCAATTCCACCAGAAAACTACCTTCGTCATGTTTGCCTCTCGACAGCAACAAATGCTCACCATGCTCTACCAACTCAAACAAACTTGTAAACTTGTCAGAGGAAAAAACAGTGACCTGGTTCAAATCCCCACCCACTTCCAAAATCTTGTTTCCCAAACGCGCCAATCGCCCATCATTCTTCCAAAACTTCAACACATGCTCATTCAAAGGATTCCAAGTGACAGATACCAATCCAAGGTTTCTCCACTCCCATGTCTTGGTGTTCAGCACTCGAACATCATTCAGGTCATAATCGCCATTGCTCCCTTCAGACTTTCCTTTGAAAAAGTATTTGTCATCTTTGACCTTAAAAGAAAAACCTCCCGAAAAATCAGGCGGAATAATCCCTCTGCATCTGCGCAGGTACCAACCATGTGTATCCCAATCAAAATACGTAGTGATGTTGGTGGATTCAAAAAAACCATATCCACCTGTCATGAAAATGGTGTCGTTCTGGGTCCAAATCATACCAGAATGCTGATTCTTGTGACGAAAAGAATGATCGATGCGAACAATGGAATCTCCCTTTAATTCATACACCATTCCACATCCCGAAACCACAAAAAAATCACCTTTCGACGAAGAGATGGGAATAAAATCAGCGCGCAATGTATTGAAGTCCATCGCTTGCTGGTAATGAATAATGCTCATTTTCCAAGCGTCACCTAACCCCTTGGAAGAAAACAAGGTGTCATTATTGATGACTTGAAACTTATTCTTGGACGGACTAAAAAAACAATGGGCGTTTTTTTAAAGGTCAGGGTTTGCGCCTCACTTTTTAAGATCACTCCAAAGAAAAACAGTATAAAACTAATCCAAAAAACGCGCATCCCGATAATTTTGGAATGCAAAGGTAAGCACTTGGTATTATTTTACAACAAACGGAATGACTAAATTATCTTCTTTGATAAAATAATAACCCGGTGTCAGGGTTTCACAATGAAGCAACACCCTATCAAAACCTTTATCAATCAACGGTTTCAGAACCTCCCTGCCACACACGTCCACCACTATCAAATTGTTAAAATTAATATTCTGTTTTTTCATAATTACCGTCAAAACTCCATTGTCAACAGGATTGGGATATAATGTCCAATTCATCTCCGACTCAGATACACTGTTCACTTCTTGATACTCATCGTAGACAATAAAATCATCCATGGCAGCCTCTACCAAAGACCCACCGCTCAAATTGACCGTTGGGCGCAAGCTATCTGATGCAATAAAACGAATCTTCATTTGCGCTGTTGGCGTCAAGATGTCCTCCACTCGATAGGCTGCCATGCGCCATCGGGCGTCTGAAGTCATGGTGTTCTCCAAATAGGTCCACGTCGCTCCATTATCATTGGACAATTGTACTTGGAACCAATCTGCTCCTGGATTGGCACCGCCAGGAGGACTATTGGTGTACCAACGATTATAAGCAATAATAGGATGCACATAAGGCGTAAAGTCCATGGTGGGTGATTGCAATGTGGTGTGACCAGCATCTACGTCATTTGCACCAATGCCATCATTGGGCAAAGCATTTCCGGTAACAAAACAGTACTCCCCTCCTTCCGTAGTTTGCGTACCTGTTTGCACAATGGTTCCCGGTGCAGCGTCCACGGTCAAACTGCTAATGGGCTGGGCCAATTCCCAAATCCCTGTTGTGGCATTGTCTCCCGAGACACCAGTTGACCAAGCGCCCCAAGGCTCATTGTTGTCGCAGTCTTGAACAGCAACAGGACTAACACCAATCAAGCTTAAATAGGGCAAGTTGGGATAGACGCTCAAATGCGCACCCGCTGGATCTGCCGCTCCAATGTTGTTGTTGATGTCCGTTACAGTCATGTAATATTTCACCACAGTGGCCAATGGGTGCGGTCCAATATTGCCGGTGTATTGTCCACCACCCTGATCAGCCATGGGCATCTCTTGCCAATTGGCATTGTTGACCTGATAATGCAAGGCCACATCACTCACATAATTGGTGTAGGGAAAATCCAAATTCAATCCTGACTCCAAAATAATTGTTGTATTCTCTGTCAAGAAAGGCTCGTTCAAGTGAACCAACTCTGCACTAGAAATCAAAGAGATTCCGTGCATGTAAAACCCTTGAACAATGGCATTGCCATTCGGCGTCCCATTGGTGATGTCGCCGTCCTCGTCGTCGGTCAATAGCAAATCGATCAAAACATCCGTATAGGCTTGCCCTTCGTTTCCATCGGCTGCCATGGCTTGAAGGCCGGCGTAGGTCTCGACGAATAGCGGAATGGTAGTATTCCAATCGGCGCCCATCAACAAATGGGTGTCCCACCATGCTCCCATCAGAATTTCCCCATCTTGATGCACTTCGCCCACCAAGTCCATGGGATATACTTTGGGGTTAATGTCGTAGCGGCGAATGGGATCTAGATTGTCCACGTAGAATCCACTGCCCAAAATGGGATTATTGCTCAACGAAATGGCCCAAAAATCAGCGTAAGCCTCGCCAATGGCGCCATTCATAAAGAATCCGCCCATGGATTGATAATAATTGTCATTGATGCCATGGCCATACTCATGGTAGGCAACATCAGGAATATTGGAGGTCGCATTGCATCCATTGGCCAAATCATAGAAGTTGATAGATGTACCATCATAAAACGCGTTGCAGTCTCCCCCTGTCACATCAATGTTGGTGGGCAATTGAAAATCCATGCCTGTAAAATCAGGCATCCACAACTTCATGTGATCATGAATGTCTTGCACACTGCGGTAGGCGGTTCGTTCTTTGATATTGGAATCGCTGTCAAAAGAGACAACGTTACTTCCCTCTTGCAAAGTAGCGCTAAATGATGGTGTTGTGGTTCCAGAATAAACACGGGCCCAAGGACCCTCTAAAGAAAAAGTCGCATTGAAAGGACCCACTTGCGGGATATTGACGTTGCCATTGCCATCGGTATAATAGGTTGAACCATTGGCCACGATTTTCAAATTGGGCAAAACACCTTGCACGGGTGCATCCCAAGGAGATGTCAGATAATAAGATGAACCAACATTCACATCCACGGCCAAAACGTCGCTGCAAGACTTGGTGCAAGGCTTTCCTGGAGTGTGTGAGTGGGCTACTTGGTTTTTCCGCATCCACACTTGGCCCGTGAGCGCGTCTACATAAGTCAAATAATGTTGAGGAATTCCTGTGGCATTGTGCGCATGGATCATGACCTCATAAACCAATCGCAAGGTTTGCTCTTGTTGGGTATATACTGGCAATAATTTCATCAACTCCGAAGTCCAAGCGGTGTCCAACAATGTCGGTAATCCTTCCAAAGCCTTATCCAACGCTGCTTGACCATTAATGGCAGGAATTGTCACTACATCTTTTGTAGAGAACAAATCTGCTCCAAAAGAAACAATACCTTGTGTTACGCGCTCTGTCTTGAATTGAGAAAAGAGCACTTCCAATCCGTTGTATTCTTGTACAAAACGATGAATGGTCTTTTTACCTGTTCTGATCAAAGGCATTTCATTCAGTTGGTATCCATTCCACCCAAATGTCTCCATCACTTCCTGCTGAAACTGCTCATCGGAAACGGAAATGGCTTTACCCCACGCTTTGTGAAGGTTTTGATTTTGCTCGTTAAAAATCACCGACCAACCCTCATGCGTTGCGGAAAATTGCTTCCAACTTTCTTGGTTGCGCAGGGCTTGTTGATTTTGGTGCTGAAGAGGAGCAACTTTGGTTAATCGAACCTCGAAAGGGTCATGACTCATTTCCAGGTTGCTCTGCCCAAAGGCTGCAGTACCTATGAAAAATAAAAAGAGGGATAAAATTTTTTTCATCCCTCTAACATACCGTTTATTTTGGAAAACGTCAAAAATTTAACGATTTTCTTTCTCGGACTTTTCCCTCTTTTCTTCTTTGCTCGTTGTAAAATAAGAAAACAAACTCTGCATCACCTCTTCGCGGGCTTCCAATTCTCGTTGCAATTTGGCATTTTGTTCTGCCAATGCTTCATTGTCTCTTTTCAAAGCTTGCAACTCTTCTGGGGTTTGCTTTTTATTCTCCATGTGGGTAAAGTTAATCAATTAATCTGTTTTTCGCTTCGCGATTTCATCCCGAATTTGACTAGCACGTTCATAGTCTTCTTCTTCCAAAGCTTCTTTTAACGTATCCTCCAATTCAGCAAGACTCAACTCTTGAGCATCCTCAGTGTCTAGATCTGGCAAATTGCCATAATGACCCAAGGCTTTTTCGTCTTGGTGAGTGATGGCATTCTCTTTCAAAATAAATTCTTGACAGAAAATAGGACAATCAAATCGCAGGGCAATGGCTACTGCATCGCTGGTGCGCGAATCAATCTCCACTTGTCTGCTGTCCATGATGGCAATCAATTTGGCGTGAAAAACGCCTTCCTTGAAATTGTAAATTTCCACTTCCAATACTTCAATGCCAAAAGATGTAGCCAATGTTTTGATCAGGTCATGGGTAAGTGGACGCAGCGGTTCAATTCGTTCCATGGCAATGGCGATGGCCTGTGCTTCACCACCACCGATAATGATGGGCAAGCGCCAGATGCTTTCCATATCCATCAGCACCATTTGGTACGCACCTGATGTGGTCCCGCTGGGGCTGATGTCAGCAACGTGCAATTGAATTCTTTTGGCCACCGTTTATTTGTTAGCGTTAAACGTTTTTGCCGCTGCAATGATTTGGGGCAACACTTCAAAGGCATCCCCTACAATTCCATAATCTGCGGCTTTGAAGAAAGGTGCTTCTGCATCTTTGTTAATGACCACAATCACCTTGCTACCGTTGACGCCTGCCAAATGTTGGATGGCACCACTGATACCAACTGCAATATATAAGTTGGGACGAATAGCAATTCCTGTCTGTCCCACGTGCTCATGATGAGGTCTCCAACCGATATCTGAAACAGGACGAGAACAAGCGGTTGCGGCTCCCAATTCCTTGGCCAACTCCTCAATGGGGCTCCAATGCTCTGGACCTTTCATGCCACGACCACCACTTACCACTATGTCCGCCTCTGGCAATGGAATACCTGCATCATCGTGGTTTCCTTTAACCTCGACCAACTTCACTTGATCATTTCCTCCAGCACTCTCTGCGCTCATTGTACAAGCGCCTCCTATCTTCTTCACGCCAAAAGAATTGGGCAAAACAGTCAAAACCACTTTGTTGTTTTTTGAAGCAACTTCAGCTATTGCTTTACCGGAAAATACGTTGCGCTTTACAACAACACCATTTCCACTAGCAGAAGCCATTTGTGTGGCTCCTGATATCAATGAAGCTCCGCTTCTGATGGCAATGCGAGGAGCGATTTCTTTACCTGCATTGTCATGGCTGCACACCAATAATTGAATGTTGTGTTGATCAACCAATGACTGAATTTTATCTGTAATGGATTGGCTGTTGTGCTGCCCTGTAATGTTTATTGCGTTGCTTACGCCCACTTCACCCAATCCGGCATCACCTTGAATCTCCCCGAAAATAACAGCTGTAATATCAGCTGAATTTCCTGCATGCATTGCAATGGCATAAGATGCCGCTTCCAATCCAGCCTTGGTGGCCTTACCATTGTGGTTTTCTACAAATACTAATGTTTTCATGTCTTTCCTGGATTAGATGACTTTGGCTTCTTCGTGTAACAATTGAATCAAGCTGCCCGCTTGATCTGCAGGAATCATTTTGCATCCGCTCTTAGCTGGAGGCATTTCAAACTGCTGCACTGCTGTGGCAGCAGCTGCACCGCAAGATGGAACTACAGCCAAAGGTTTGGTTCTTGCCGCCATAATACCGCGCATATTGGGAATGCGTTGTTCTGCCATTCCTTTGGCAGCGGACACAACCATGGGCAAAGAAGATTCGAACACTTCAATCCCTGTTGCTATTTCTCTTTCTAAAACAACCTTGTTGTCTTTTAATTCCAATTTCGAAGCGCCAAAAACATAGGGCAATCCCAACATTTCAGCCATCATTCCGGGAACAACACCACCATTGTATTGGATGGTCTCTTTTCCGCACAAAATCAAATCAAAATCGTTAACCTTGGCGTATTGAGCCAATTCTGTCGCAACAGCAAAGGCATCACTTTCAGGGGCATCAATTCTAACACCTTCATCGGCACCGATAGCCAGTGCCTTTCGGATAATGGGCTCATAATCTGCACCGCCCACAGACGCTGCAACAACGGTCCCACCAAGTGTTTCTTTTAATTCTAAGGCTCTTACCAACGCATACCATTCATCATACGGATTGATGATAAACGTGACGCCATTTTCGTCATAGGTGGTTGGATTTGAAAATGCGATTTTCGCAGTGGTATCAGGAACTTTGCTGATACAAACGAGGATCTTCATCAGTCTTTATTTTGTGGAGGCAAAGGTAGTCATGGAAAACAAAAAAGCCATCGAATCGATGGCTTTTTTCAATGATATTTTTTCAAGATTATTCAGCAGCTGAATCGTCCTTCTTTTTGCGAGGAGCGCGTTTTGCTTTTGGTTTCTCTTCAGCTGATCCCTCTGCACCTTCTGTTGCAGTAACTTCCACTGATCCCTCATCTTCCTTCTTCTTAGCACCACCACGACGTGTGCGCTTTTTAGCAGCAGACATATCCGCTTCTTTGCCATAGATTTCGTTGAAATCAACCAACTCGATCATAGCCATTTCAGCGTTGTCTCCTTGACGGAATCCCAAACGGATGATGCGTGTATAACCTCCTGGACGATCTGCGATCTTTGGAGATACCTCACGGAACAATTCCGTTACAGCCTCTTTGTTTTTCAAATAACTGAAAACAATACGGCGAGAGTGGGTGCTGTCCGTTTTTGATTTGGTCAACAAAGGCTCAACATACTTTTTCAAAGCTTTAGCCTTGGCTACAGTGGTATTGATACGCTTGTGCTCGATCAAGGAGTTAGCCATGTTCATTAACAAAGCTTCGCGGTGCTCTGCCTTTCTTCCTAAATGATTTACTGTTTTTCCGTGTCTCATTTCTTTACGCTATTTTGATCGATTAATCGCGATCCAATTTGTATTTTGTTACGTTCATTCCGAACTGTAATCCTTTGTTCTCTACCAACTCTTCCAACTCGGTCAAGGACTTCTTACCGAAGTTTCTAAACTTCAACAAGTCGTTTTTATTGAATGAAACCAAGTCTCCCAAAGTATCGATATCAGCTGCTTTCAAGCAATTCAAAGCACGAACACTCAAATCCATGTCAACCAATTTGGTCTTCAACAATTGACGCATGTGCAAGCTGCTCTCATCAAACTCCTCAGACTCACGCTTGATTTCTGTTTCCAAAGTAATGCGCTCGTCACTGAACAACATAAAGTGGTGAATCAAAATCTTAGCGGCTTCTTGTAAAGCGTTCTTTGGAGTGATTGAACCATCACCTTGGATTTCAAGAATCAACTTCTCATAGTCAGTCTTTTGCTCCACGCGGAAATTCTCAATACTGAATTTCACATTACGCATTGGGGTAAAGATGCTGTCGATGAAAATGGTTCCAACAGGAGCACTGCTGGTTTTGTTCTCTTCAGCTGGACGGTATCCACGACCCTTTTGAATAACCAAATCCATTTTGATTTTCACCTTTGGGTCCATGTTGCAAACCACTAAATCTGGGTTCAAAACTTGGAATGCAGTGGTAAAGTTACCAATTTCACCGGCTTTGAATTGATCTTGGCCACCAATAGTGATGGAGAACTTTTCGTAGTCAGTACCATCAATTTGACATTTAAAACGAACTTGCTTTAAATTCAAAATGATTTCAGTGATATCTTCAACAACGCCTTTGATGGTTGAGAATTCGTGGTCAACACCTTCAATTTTGATTGAAGTGATGGCAAAGCCTTCCAAAGAGGAAAGCAAAATGCGGCGCAACGCGTTTCCGATGGTAATTCCGAATCCGGGTTCCAACGGACGAAATTCGAATGAACCAGTGAAATCATTGCTTTCAAGCATGATTACTTTGTCTGGTTTTACGAAATCAATAATGGCCATTCTTAAATGTTTTAGTTTATAGATTACTTAGAATACAATTCGACGATCAACTGTTCTCTGATGTTCTCAGGGATTTGAACGCGCTCTGGATGTTTGATATACACTCCTGCTTTCTCAGCATCGTTCCAATCCAACCAATCAAATTTTTGACGGTTAGACAAAGACATTACGATAGACTGCAAAGACTTTGATTTCTCACGCACAGCGATACGATCACCAGCACGCAACAAATAAGAAGCGATATTCACAACATGACCATTAACGGTGATGTGACTGTGACCCACCAACTGACGAGCGCCAGAGCGAGTAGGTGCAATTCCCAAACGATAAACAACGTTATCCAAACGAGACTCACACAAAGTCAACAAAATCTCACCGGTAACACCTGGACGAGCTGAAGCCTTCTTGTAAAGGTTTTCAAATTGCTTCTCCAAAATACCATAAGTATACTTTGCTTTTTGCTTTTCAGCCAACTGAATTGCGTACTCAGACTGCTTTGCACGGCGCTTGTTAGGACCGTGTTGTCCGGGTGGGTAATTACGCTTTTCTAAACCTTTATCAGGGCCATAGATTGCCTCACGAAACTTACGTGCAATCTTTGTTTTGGGTCCAATATATCTTGCCATTTTCTTAGTTCAATTAATTAGATACGACGTGCTTTAGGAGGACGACATCCGTTGTGAGGAAGTGGTGTTGTATCCACGATTTCTGTCACCTCGATACCAACTGTGTGGATGGTTCGGATGGCTGACTCACGTCCAGCTCCAGGTCCTTTTACAAATACTTTCACTTTGCGAAGACCCAAATCAAATGCTTCTTTACCGCATTGCTCAGCTGCCATTTGAGCAGCATAAGGTGTGTTCTTCTTTGATCCTCTGAAACCCATCTTACCAGCAGATGACCATGAAATCACCTGACCACTGTTGTTGGTCAAGCTGATAATGATGTTGTTAAAAGTAGATTGCACGTGGCATTGTCCCACTGCTTCTACAACAACGTTTTTCTTTTTCTTTTTTTCTACTTTAGCCATGATTTGTATCTATGGTGCTATTGATTATTTAACCGCTTTTTTCTTGTTCGCAACTGTCTTACGCTTACCCTTACGAGTACGAGAGTTGTTCTTGGTAGACTGTCCACGCAATGGAAGACCCAAACGGTGACGGATACCACGGTAGCAACCGATGTCCATTAAACGCTTGATGTTCATTTGAACCTCTGAACGCAATGCGCCTTCAACTTTAATCTCCTCGGTGATGAAACCACGGATTTTTGACAAATCGTCGTCATTCCATTCTGATACTTTCTTGTTGAAGTCGATTTCGCTTGCACTTAAAATGCGACGCGCTGTGCTACGACCAACACCGTAGATATAGGTCAAACCTATTTCTCCTCTTTTGTTACGTGGTAAATCGATACCTGCAATCCTTGCCATTTTCTGATATTAGTTATATCCCAATTGGGGTTTATCCTTGTCTTTGTTTATACTTGGGGTTCTTCTTGTTGATTACATACAACTTCCCTTTCCGGCGAACAATCTTACATTCTGCCGAACGCTTCTTGATAGAGGCTCTTACTTTCATACTTTCTAAGTTACTTATTTGTATCTAAAACTAATTCTTCCTTTTGTCAAATCGTAAGGGGACATCTCCACCTTTACTTTATCTCCTGGTAATATTCGGATGTAGTGCATCCGCATCTTACCTGATATGTGTGCAATAATAACATGCCCATTCTCCAACTCTACACGAAACATTGCATTGGACAAAGCCTCTACAATTACGCCATCTAGTTCGATCGATGATTGTTTCGCCATTTTTCTTTTCCTCTTCGGGTCTAGCCCTTATTTATTGTTATTTAATACCAAATCTACTTCTTTGAAACTGGATAACACTTCTGCGTTGTTTTTTCTTACTACCATGGTGTGCTCAAAATGCGCACTGGGTTTGCCGTCTGTTGTTTGGATGGTCCATCCGTCTTTCAACTGCCTAACGTTTCTCGTTCCCAAATTAATCATGGGTTCTATAGCCAATACCCAACCTTCTTGCAATACTGGTCCACTTCCCTTTCTGCCGTAGTTGGGAACCTCTGGTGCTTCATGCAAATTGATTCCAACTCCATGACCAACCAGTTCTCTCACTACTCCAAAACCATTATCTTCCGCGTGGGTTTGGACTGCATTTCCAATGTCCCCGATCCTATTTCCTGCCACCGCCTTGGCAATGGCCAAGTCCAAACATTCCCGGGTTACTCGAAGCAATTTGCTCACTTCTGGTGCAATCTCACCTACTCCAAATGTAAAAGCTGAATCTCCCCAATAACCATCTTTTATCACCCCGATATCCACCGAAACAATATCCCCCTCTTGCAAAGGATCACTGTTGGGAATACCATGAACAACAGCTGCATTGACACTGGCGCATATACTGTTGGGAAAGTCATTGTATCCTAGGAAGCCGGGGTAAGCACCATGATCCTTGATAAAATCATGTACCAATTTATCCAACTCCGTAGTAGACACTCCCGGACGTATGTGCGATGCCAACATCGCTTGTGTTTTTCCAATAAGCAAAGAACTAATGCGGATGAGCTCAATCTCATCCTCGGTTTTTACAACCGGTTTCGCCCCCCTCGTCACTGTTAGACAGTATAACCTGTGCTGACAGCTGCACCACCTGTATTGCGTCCTCTCACACGACCAGATTTCATCAATCCATCATAGTGACGAGACAATAGGTGACTCTCAATCTGTTGTAACAAATCCAACATTACTCCCACTGTGATCAACAGAGATGTTCCTCCGAAGAATTGTGCAAATTGTTGAGCCTTTGCTAATCCCAACATCATCAAAATAGATGGTAAGATTGCAATAAGGCCGACAAATATACCACCAGGAAGTGTAATATTGGACAAAACTCTATCAATAAATTCTGCTGTATCTTTTCCAGGCTTAACACCTGGTACAAAATTACCGTTTCTTTTCAAGTCATCTGCAATCTGTGTCGGATTGGTAACGATGGCTGTATAGAAGAAAGTGAACAGAATAATTGTAACAAACAACAACACATTATATCCCACACCATCAATCCTAGTTAAACTAGCCAATACAGCGTTGTCGCGAAATGACTCAGTGTTTTGAAGATACAATGGAATAAACATAATGGCTTGTGCAAAAATGATCGGCATAACACCCGCTGAATTGACACGCAACGGAATGAAAGAACGAGCAGCTTCACCCTGTGGCATACCAGCCGCCGAACCAGCGCTCAAACGAGCCATTTGAACCGGAATTCTACGCACTGCTTGTATGATACCAATCGTTGCCCCAATGATTACTACCAAAGTAGCCATTTCTATCAAGAAGAAGAAAGGTGTTTGTGCAGCAAACTCAGCTAAAAAACCACGGGGAATATCAGAAATGATACCCGTCATGATAATCAAAGATGTACCGTTTCCGATGCCTTTGTCAGTGATTCTTTCACCCAACCACATTACAAAAAGTGTACTACATGTCAAGATAATGACGGCAGACACCAACCATAACGAACCTGCTGGATGAGCATTTGATGGAACATATTGGGCAACATATCCTGGAGCTTGAACCAATCCAATAGCAATGGTCAAAGTTCTGGTCCATTGATTCAACTTTTTGCGACCAGATTCACCTTCTTTCTGCATTTTCTGGATAGAAGGTACTGCCAATCCCAACAATTGAATGATAATGGAGGCTGAAATGTAAGGCATTACTCCTAGGGCAAAGATAGAAACACGAGAGAAAGCTCCTCCAGTGAATAAACCCAAGAATCCCAACAAACCACCTTGTGCACCTGCGTCTAATTTGGCAGAGTCAACACCGGGAAGAACGATAAAGGAACCCACACGATAAATCAAGAGCAACAACAGGGTATACCCTATTTTGTGTCTCAACTCATCGTGATTCCAAATATCCTTGATTTTTTGAATAAAGCCTTTCATAATTCTGATTAAAGAACAGTTACTACCCCTCCGTTGCTTTCAATGGCTGCTTTTGCAGTTGCAGAGAAACCATGAGCGGAAACATTCATTTTACCTTTCAACTCT
Source organism: Chryseobacterium gleum (assembly GCA_945878635.1). Taxonomy (GTDB): domain Bacteria; phylum Bacteroidota; class Bacteroidia; order Flavobacteriales_D; family Sanyastnellaceae; genus CAMCTV01. Next base: position 27,290 of record CAMCTV010000005.1, read on the forward strand.
CCACGACCTAAGATCTTCACCAACTCATTCTTGGAGCAAATACCATTTTGAACCAAGATATCATGAGTAACTTCAGTAAGGTTGAATTTCTCAGCCAACATAGACAAAGTATCCAAATTGATTCCTTTGTATTCTACGCGGTTAAAATTGCGGAAACCATACTTTGGTAAGCGACGTTGCAAAGGCATCTGACCACCTTCGAAACCAATCTTGCGCTTGTTACCTGAACGAGATCCGGCACCTTTGTGACCACGTGTAGATGTTCCACCATGACCAGAACCTTCACCACGACCGATGCGCTTTCTATTTTTTACAGAACCTTCAGCAGGTTTAAGTGTATTTAATTTCATTGTAATGCGAATAAATATTATTTGTATTCAACTTTCAAAAGGTGAGTCACCGCACGGATCATACCCTCGATGTTGGGAGACAAATCCTTTTCTACAGAAACGTGCAATTTTTTAATGCCCAACGCTTTGATGGTTTCTTTTTGACGCTTTGGATAATCAATAGCGCTTCTTATCTGTGTAATAACAACTTTAGCCATTTCTTTATATATTAACCGTTGAACACTTTATCCAATGTAATACCACGCATGCGAGCAATTTCCTTTGGATCACGAAGACCTGCAAGGGCATTCAAAGTAGCTTTCACTACGTTGTGTGGGTTTGAGGAACCTTTTGATTTCGCCAATACGTCGGTTACACCAGCTGATTCCAACACTGCGCGCATCGCACCACCGGCGATTACACCAGTACCATGAGAAGCAGGCTTGATGAAAACGCGAGCGCCACCAAACTTACCAGAGTGCTCATGAGGAATGGTTCCGTGATGAATAGGCACTTTAATCAAATTCTTCTTAGCATCTTCGATGGCTTTGGTCACCGCCTCCGCAACTTCTTTTGACTTACCCAAGCCATGTCCTACAACACCATTCTCATTTCCAACCACAACAATGGCTGCAAATCCGAAGGTACGACCTCCCTTGGTTACCTTGGTCACGCGATTTACCGCAACCAATTTGTCTTTCAATTCTGTTTCGCTAGAGCGAACATTTTTTACCTCTGCCATTTTTATCAGAATTTAAGCCCTGCTTCACGAGCAGCCTCGGCCAATGATTTAACTCTTCCGTGATACAAATATCCTCCACGATCAAACACCACTGATTGGATTCCAGCTGCCATAGCACGCTCGGCAATTGCCTTACCTACTACTTTGGCTTGATCAATCTTAGGCATGCTCTGAGAATCCTTGATGTAGGCAGAACCTGCGGACACCAATGTCTTTCCCTGATTGTCGTCAATGATTTGCGCATAAATCTGCTTGTTGCTGCGGAATACAGACAAGCGTGGTCTCTCTGCTGTACCTTGAACGGTAGAGCGGACACGTGCGCGAATTTTAGCTCTTCTTGCTTCTTTTGTGAATGCCATAATCTTTTATTATTTAGCTGCTGATTTACCCGCTTTCTTGCGTACAAATTCACCAACGTAACGAACACCTTTTCCTTTGTATGGTTCTGGGGCGCGCAATGAACGAATCTTTGCAGCTACTTGACCAATCAATTGTTTGTCGTACGACTCCAAAGTGATGGATGGGTTTTCCCCTTTTTCTGCTTTTGCAGAAACTGTTATTTCTGATGGTAATTCAAAAACAATGGGATGGCTGAAGCCTAGTGTCATCTCCAACTGTTGACCAGTTGTTTTGGCACGGTAACCAACACCAATCATCTCCAAACTTTTCTTCCATCCTGTATTGACACCAACAATCATATTGTTGATTAAAGCGCGATACAATCCGTGCTTAGAGCGTGAATCTTTGTGGTCATTGGCACGGGTCAACACGATTTGTCCTTCTGCAATATCCACACTCACCGCTCCGGTGATTTCCTGAGAAAGCTCTCCTTTTGGACCTTTCACGGTAACAACGCCATTGTTCATGGTCACGTTAACGCCGGCAGGAATGGTGATGGGTAATTTTCCTATTCTTGACATGATCTTTTGATATTAATAAACGTAACACAATACTTCTCCGCCAACATTTTCTTTGCGGGCCAACTTGTCGGTCATTACACCTTTAGGGGTTGACATCACGGCGATTCCCAAACCGTTCAACACACGGGGCATTTCATCTACACCAACGTATTTACGCAATCCTGGAGAGGAAATACGGTCAATCTTGGAGATAGCGGGCTGCTTAGTCTTAGCGTTGTATTTCAAGGCAATTTTAATCACCCCGGGTACACCCTCTTCAAATTTGTAATTCAAAATATACCCTGCCTCATGAAGAATGCGGGTTATTTCCTTCTTCAAGTTTGAAGCTGGAATCTCCACAACTTTATGACGTGCCATCTGCGCATTGCGGATGCGGGTCAAGTAATCTGCTATTGGATCAGTATTCATTTTCTTAGTCCTTCTTATTTATATTACCAACTTGCTTTCTTCACTCCGGGAATTCTTCCTTCCAAGGCTAACTCACGGAATTGGTTACGACAGAGACCGAATTGGCGCATGTATCCACGAGGGCGTCCAGTCAATTGACAACGATTGTGTACGCGAACCTTGCTGCTGTTCTTGGGCAACTTTTGCAAAGCATCCCAATCTCCTGCTTCTTTCAAAGCTTCACGCTTTGCAGCGTATTTTTCAACAAGTGCAATTCTCTTGCGCTCGCGGGCTTTCATTGATTCTTTAGCCATTGTAATTCTTTATATCTCGTTTATTTTTATTTCTGTAATGGGAAACCGAATCCTTCTAACAATGCTTTGGCTTCCTCGTTGGTCTTGGCTGTTGTGACCAAGGTAATATCCATACCATTGATCATTTTTATCTTATCCAAATCAATTTCTGGGAAGATGATTTGCTCTTTCACTCCAAAAGTGAAGTTACCATGACCATCAAAACCAGAATTCTTAACTCCACGGAAATCGCGTGTACGGGGCAAAGAAACTGCGATCAAACGATCTAAGAATTCATACATCTTATCACCTCTCAAAGTTACCTTGGCACCGATCGGAACACCTTTTCTCAATTTGAAGTTAGATATATCCTTGGTTGACATGGTTGGAACAGCTTTCTGTCCAGCAATCATTGTCATCTCCTCTACGGCTGAATCAACCAATTTCTTATCTGCTGTTGCCTTTCCGATACCTTGATTCAAACAAATCTTGGTGATTTTCGGAACCTGCATAGCTGACTTGTACTCGAAACGCGTTTTTAACGCTGGGATGATTTCGTCGTTGTACTTATTTCGTAATCTTGGTGTGTAGCTCATTTGATTGCCTCCCCTGACTTTTTAGAATAACGTTCTAATTTTCCGTTTTCATTTCTGCGACGCCCCACTCTAGTGGCATTGCCCTTTGCATCCAATAACATAACATTACTGATATTGATACCGGCTTCCTTCTTTTCAATTCCACCTTGTGGATTTTGAGCAGATGGCTTCTTGTGACGGGTAACCAAATTTACACCTTCAACAATCACCGTGTCCTTTTCGCGATTTACTTCGATAACACGACCTTGCTTGCCTTTGTTATCACCGGCAGTCACAACTACCATATCGCCTTTCTTTATTTTCAAACGTTTAAACATCGTACTTAAGTTTTAGAGCACCTCTGGCGCCAATGAAACGATTTTCATGTAATCCTTTTCGCGAAGCTCACGGGCAACCGGACCAAAGATACGGGTACCACGCATTTCACCATTGTTGTTCAACAATACAACTGCATTGTCATCAAAACGGATGTAACTTCCGTCTGGTCTTCTTACTTCTTTTTTGGTTCTTACTATTACCGCTTTGGTAACAGCACCCTTCTTGACGTTTCCAGAAGGAAGAGCATCTTTAACCGTTACAACGATCTGATCTCCCAATGACGCGTATCTGCGGCGCGTACCGCCCAAAACACGGATGACCAATACTTCGCGTGCTCCACTGTTGTCTGCCACTCTTAGGCGTGATTCATTTTGTACCATGACTCAATCTCCTTATTTCGTTATTTCGCCTTTTCAATGATTTCCACCATTCTCCAGCGCTTCAATTTGCTTAATGGGCGTGTTTCCATGATCTTTACAGTATCACCGATACCACACTCTTGCTTCTCATCATGCGCCATGAATCGTTTTGTGTGTTTCACAAACTTTCCATATTTCGGGTGACGAATTTTTGTCTCTACCGACACAACAATGCTTTTTTCCATTTTGTTGCTGGTGACGATCCCGACACGTTCTTTACGAAGATTTCTTTCCATCACGGCTTATTATTTATTCTTCAATTCGGTTAATACTGTTTTCATACGAGCAATCTCACGACGCTTATTGCGGATGGTCATTGGATTCTCTGTCCCCGCAATTTGGTGTCCAAATTTCATTTTGGCCAAGGCGGTTTCGCTTTCACTGATTTGAACCAACAAATCAGTTTCAGACATGTTTCTATAGTCGGCGGCTTTCATAACTTCTATTATTCAGTATAATCGGGTCTTACGATGAACTTTGTTTTGCATGGCAACTTTTGAGCTGCCAAACGCAACGCTTCTTGTGCAGTAGCCAAAGGAACTCCTTCTGCTTCAAACAAAATTCTTCCTGGCTTAATAACTGCTACCCAATGGTCGGGCGCTCCTTTACCTTTACCCATACGAACCTCAGCAGGTTTAGCAGTGATAGGCTTGTCTGGAAAAATTCTAATCCACACTTTACCTTCACGCTTCATGAAACGGGTCAACGCCACACGAGCCGCTTCCAATTGTCTGGAAGTGATAAAGCCTTCATCCAAGGTCTTAATCGCAAAGCTTCCGAAAGCCAGCTGAGACCCTCTGTAAGCAATCCCTTTGATCTTACCTTTCTGCTGTTTTCTGTATTTGGTTCTTTTTGGTTGTAACATCTCTCAATTCTTTTAGCGAGTTCTTAATTAATTAACGGCTCTTGCGATCTCCTCTTCTATCACGGTTTTCACGGCTATCACGACGATCGTTTCCGCCTTGCTGTGAACCTCCACGCTTATTGTTGCTATTTCCTCCTTGTTGAGGGGCGCCAAAATTAGGTGATAAATCGCGTTTTCCGTATACTTCACCACGACAAATCCAAACTTTAACACCAATTCGTCCGTAACTGGTATGAGCCTCAGCATGATGGTAGTCGATGTCTGCGCGCAAAGTATGCAATGGTGTACGACCCTCCTTGTATGACTCAGAACGTGCAATCTCCGCTCCATTCACACGACCAGCGATGGTTACTTTGATTCCCTCAGCACCCATTCTCATGGCAGATGCAATTGACATCTTTGTTGCGCGACGGTATGAAATACGACCTTCGATTTGACGACAGATTCCATCTGCAACCAAACGCGCATCTAACTCAGGACGCTTGATCTCAAAGATGTTGATTTGAACATCCTTACCTGTCAACTTCTTCAACTCTTCTTTCAACTTATCTACTTCTGTACCGGCCTTTCCAATGATTACTCCTGGACGGGCTGTGTTGATGGTTACCGTAACCAACTTTAACGTTCTCTCGATAACGATTTTAGATACTGAAGCCTTTTTAAGACGAGCCATCAAATATTTACGAATCTTATCGTCTTCTACGATACGGTCCGCATAGTTATTACCACCAAACCAATTGCTGTCCCATCCTTTGATGAAACCTAAACGATTACCTATTGGGTTACACTTTTGTCCCATGCTTACTGCTTATTTTTTATCTAAAATGATCGTAACGTGATTACTGCGCTTGCGGATTTTGTGAGCACGACCTTGAGGCGCAGCGCTGATGCGCTTCAATGTGTGAGATACATCTACTTTGATTTCTTTTACAACAACCTCAGAAGTAGTGATATCTTGTCCTTCATTCTTGGCTTGCCAGTTGGCAATTGCTGATCTCAACAATTTTTCCAACGGTGTAGCCGTATTACGACGTGTGAACTTCAAAATGTTCAACGCTGCAATCACTTCTTTACCGCGGATGGTATCCGCCACCAATCGCATTTTACGAGGTGAAGTTGGAAAACTATTCAACTTGGCGAACGCTATACTTTTACGTTCTTCCTTGAGCCTATCGGCCATTTCTCTTTTACGAGCTCCCATGACTTATAATTTATCGTTGGTGCGTATTATTATTTCTTGTTACCGGCGTGACCGCGGAAGTTACGTGTGGGAGAAAATTCACCCAATTTATGTCCTACCATGTTTTCAGTAACATAAACAGGAATAAATGTTTTTCCGTTGTGCACACCAATCGTCAATCCTACCATGTCAGGAGAGATCGTGCTGGCACGGCTCCATGTCTTGATGACATTCTTCTTGCCGTTTGCTTGTGCATCCTCTACTCTCTTGTTGAGCTTGTAGTGGATAAAAGGTGGTTTCTTTAATGACCTAGCCATTTCTTATATTACTTCTTTCTACGTTCGATAATCAATTTGTTTGATGCCTTCTTAGGCTTGCGGGTTTTGTAACCCTTAGATGGTGTACCCTTACGAGAGCGTGGCAAACCTCCAGACTGACGTCCTTCACCACCACCCATCGGGTGATCCACTGGATTCATCGCAACACCACGTACACGTGGACGGCGACCCAACCAACGGCTGCGACCAGCTTTACCTGAGCGAACCAAATTGTGTTCTGAATTAGACACTGCGCCCACTGTTGCCAAACACTTGGCCAACACTTTTCTGGTCTCACCAGAAGGCAATGTGATTACAGCATACTCTCCATCTCTTGCTGACAACTGAGCGTAGCTTCCTGCGCTGCGTGCCATTGATCCACCTTTACCAGGCTTCAATTCGATGTTGTGAACTACTGTTCCCAATGGAAGATCACGCAAAGGTGATGTGTTCCCTACTTCTGGAGCCACCTTGTCACCAGATACAATAACTGTACCTACTGTCAATCCTTGTGGAGCCAAAATATAACGCTTCTCTCCATCTGCATATTCTACCAATGCGATACGTGCAGAACGATTTGGATCATACTCAATCGTCATTACCGTTGCGTTCATATCGTGCTTATCACGCTTGAAATCAATTAAACGGTAATTTCTCTTGTGACCACCACCAATCATTCTCATGGTGCGCTTTCCTTGGTTGTTACGGCCACCCGATTTCTTCATCGGTACCACCAAAGGCTTGTATGGTTTATCTGCGGTGATGTCTTCAAAAGTAGCGGCTACTTTGAAACGCGTTCCTGCAGTGATTGGATTTAATTTTTTAATTCCCATTTCTCTTCAATATTAGATGTTGGAATAAAAGTCTATTGTTTCACCTGGAGCCAATTTGATCAAGGCCTTCTTGTATGAAGCTGATCTTCCAGTTAAAATACCGGCCTTGGTATATCTGCTCTTTGCTTTACCATCGTAACGCAAAGTGTTCACTTTTACAACGTTCACACCATATGCAGCTTCTACAGCCTTTTTAATTTCAATCTTGTTGGCATTGACATCTACGATGAAGCCAAACTTACCTTGCTTCTCTTGAATGGAGGTCATTTTCTCCGTGATCAATGGGCGAATTAGAATTGGATTCATCTGTTTACTTTTTTAAGATTTCTGTCAATACTTCGTGCGCACTTCCGATGAAGATTACTTGATGGCAATTCATGATGTCATAGGTGTTAACCATATTGGCCATTTGCACCTGTGTACCTTGAACGTTGCGTGAGCTCAAATACAAGTTATTGTCCTTCTCACCCATCAAAATCAAAGTCTTCTTATCAGCGACATTCATGTTCTTCAACACTTGAATGAAAGACTGTGTTTTTGGCTGGGCCATTGTCAATGCATCCACTACAACGATACCGTTCTCTTTTGCTTTGTACGACAAAGCTGAAGCGCGAGCCAAACGTTGCGTACTCTTGTTTACTTTGATGTCGTATTTGCGTGGTTGAGGGCCAAAAATACTTCCTCCTTGACGGAACAAAGGATTCTTGATACTACCCTTACGAGCCCCACCAGTTCCTTTTTGTTTGTGCAACTTGCGAGTAGATCCGTGAATCTCACCTCTGTGCTTGGTTTTGTGTGTACCTGAACGCTGAGCAGCCAAGTAACGCTTCACATCCAAATAAATCGCATGATCGTTGGGCTCGATTGCAAAGATTGCATCATCGAGGTTCACTTTCTTGCCGGTCTTTTGACCTTCTGTATTTAATACTTCGATCTGCATATTACTTCACGATATAAACGGTTGAACCATTGAAGCCAGGTATAGCTCCTTTCACTAAAATCAAGTTTTGATCAGCCAAAACTTTAACAACTTCCAAGTTCTGGATGGTACAACGAGCACCACCATCGCGACCCGCCATGCGCATTCCTTTGAATACACGGCTTGGGTCAGAGGAAGCTCCCAAAGAACCTGGTGCACGTAAACGGTTGTGCTGACCATGCGTTGCTTCACCTACCCCAGAGAAACCATGTCTTTTTACAACACCTTGGAAACCCTTACCTTTGGTGGTACCTACTACGTCGACATTTTCACCTTCTGCAAAAAAACCTTCCAAAGTGATGGTATCACCCATCTTCACTTCCTCATTGAACCCATCAAACTCGGCCAAAAAACGCTTTGGCGTTGTTCCTGCCTTTTTGAAGTGTCCTTGCATGGGCTTACTCGTGTTCTTTTCCTTCTTATCACCGAAGGCAATTTGAACAGCAGTGTAGCCATCCTTTTCTTGTGTCTTGATCTGAGTCACTACACATGGACCAGCCTCTATCACCGTGCATGGAATATTTTTTCCAGCGGCACTGTAGATGCTAGTCATCCCTACTTTTTTACCAATTATACCTGGCATGTGCTTATTGTTTTATAATTTGTTACACTTTGATTTCTACCTCTACTCCACTTGGCAACTCTAACTTCATCAAGGCATCCACTGTCTTGGAAGATGAGCTGTAAATATCCAAAAGACGCTTGTAGCTATCCAATTGGAACTGCTCACGAGCCTTCTTGTTCACGTGTGGTGAACGCAACACGGTGTAGATTCTTTTGTGGGTTGGCAACGGAATTGGTCCATTAACCACCGCACCGGTACTCTTTACCGTCTTTACGATTTTCTCAGCTGACTTGTCAACCAAGTTGTGATCGTAAGACTTCAATTTAATGCGAATTTTTTGCGCCATTTGATTCTTTATATCGATATATTATCAGTTCTTTCCTTTAACTTTTGCAATCACTGCCTCTGCAACGTTGTTGGGTGCTGGGGCGAAGTTGCTGAACTCCATGGTTGAGGATGCACGACCTGAAGTAATGGTGCGCAAGTCAGTAACGTAACCAAACATTTCACTCAAAGGAACTTTGGCATTGATTACTGTTGCTCCGTTACGCTCATTGGTACCTTCAATCAAACCACGACGCTTATTCAAATCACCAATTACATCACCCATATTCTCAGCTGGGGTAACCACTTCATGCTTCATGATAGGCTCCATGATGATTGGACGACATTTTGGTGCTGCTTCACGGAAGGCCATCTTCGCACACAACTCAAAAGACAATGCATCAGAGTCAACTGCGTGGAAAGATCCATCGTTCAATTCAACTTTCAATGTGTCGATTGGAAATCCAGCCAAGATACCGTTGTTCATGGCTTCTTTGAAACCCTTCTCGATGGATGGGATAAATTCACGAGGAATGTTACCACCTTTGATGTTGTTTACAAAAACCAATCCTGTCTTCTCGGGATCATCGTTTGGTCCCAAAGTGAATACGATATCAGCGAATTTACCGCGACCACCGGTTTGTTTCTTGTAAATCTCACGGTGATCTGTAGAAGTGGTCAATGCCTCTTTGTAAGATACTTGAGGAGCACCTTGGTTACACTCAACTTTGAACTCACGCTTCAAACGGTCAACGATAATTTCCAAGTGCAACTCACCCATTCCGGAAATGATAGTTTGTCCTGAATCTTCGTCTGTTTTAACACGGAAGGTTGGATCTTCTTCAGCCAATTTTGACAAGGCCATACCCAATTTATCGCTATCCGCTTGTGTCTTAGGCTCAACCGCCAATCCAATAACTGGATCAGGGAAAACCATTGACTCAAGGATGATTGGATTCTTTTCATCGCACAAAGTATCTCCTGTTTTGATATCTTTAAAACCAACCACAGCGCCAATATCACCAGCTCCCAAGTATTCAATTGGATTCTGTTTGTTGGCGTGCATTTGGAAGATACGAGAGATACGCTCTTTGTTTCCACTGCGTGTGTTCAATACATATGAACCTGCATCCAATTTACCTGAATAAGCACGTGTGAAAGCCAAACGACCTACGAATGGATCTGTAGCAATCTTAAATGCCAAACCTGCAAATGGCTCACTGAAACTAGGCTTACGAGAGATCTCTTCGCCAGTATCAGGATGTGTTCCTTTGATGCTTTCTTTATCCATTGGTGATGGCATCAATTCCATTACCAAATCCAACATGGTTTGAACTCCTTTGTTTTTGAAAGAAGAACCGCAAACCATTGGAACAATCGTCTGATTTAAACAAGCTTGACGCAATGCATCCAAAATCTCACGTTCCGTGATTGAATTGGGATCATCAAAAAACTTCATCATCAAGTTGTCATCGAACTCAGAAACTGCTTCTAACAACTTCTCACGATACATCATGGCTTCATCCATCATATCTGCTGGAATATCCACGACTTCATAAGTCATACCTTTATCATGCTCATTCCATATCATTCCACGGAAGTTGATCAAATCAACAACGCCTGTGAAATCATCTTCTGCACCAATGGGCAATTGCAATGGCACAGCATTGCTACCCAACATATCTTTAACTTGCTTAACAACCTTCAAGAAATCAGCGCCTTGGCGGTCCATTTTGTTCACAAAACCAATACGTGCAACATTATAGTTGTTGGCCAAACGCCAGTTGGTTTCTGATTGTGGCTCAACACCATCAACAGCAGAAAACAAGAAAACCAAACCATCCAATACACGCAATGAACGGTTTACCTCAACGGTAAAGTCAACGTGACCTGGAGTATCAATGATGTTGATGTGGTATTTTTCTCCACGGTAGTTCCAGAAAACAGTCGTAGCAGCAGAGGTAATTGTGATTCCTCTTTCTTGCTCCTGAACCATCCAGTCCATTGTGGCAGCACCATCATGTACCTCACCAATCTTGTGGTTAACCCCTGAGTAGTAAAGAATACGCTCTGTGGTTGTGGTTTTTCCCGCATCGATGTGAGCGGCAATACCAATATTTCTTGTGAATTTAAGGTCGCGTGACATTTTCTTTATCTCTAAATATTAAAAACGGAAATGTGAGAATGCCTTGTTGGCTTCTGCCATACGGTGGACATCTTCTCTCTTTTTGTAAGCAGCACCTTCATTTTTGGCAGCAGCGATAATTTCACCCGCCAACTTTTCAGACATGCTCTTTTCATTGCGCTTACGAGCGTAACCAATCAACCATTTCATGGCCATTGAACTTTTACGCTCTTCACGAATGGGAGATGGAATTTGGAAAGTGGCTCCACCAACACGACGGCTACGAACCTCCACAGCGGGAGTTACGTTTTCCAAGGCGCGACGCCATACTTCCAATCCTTCTTCTTGCGTCTTTGCAGCCACCTTCTCGATTGCATCGTAGAAAATGGTGAAAGCAACGCTTTTCTTACCTTGCAACATAATGTTGTTTACGAACTTGGTTACAACGGTATCGTTAAACCTTGGATCGGGTAATACTACAATTTTTTTCGCTTTTCTTCTTCTCATGACTTAAGCTTATTTCTTTTTACCTGCGGCAGCTGGTGCTTGACCTGGCTTGGGGCGTTTTGTACCATATTTTGAACGACGCTGACCACGACCGTTCACGCCGGCTGTATCCAACGCACCGCGAACGATGTGATAACGTACACCTGGAAGATCCTTCACACGACCTCCACGAACCAACACGATGCTGTGTTCCTGCAAGTTGTGCCCTTCTCCTCCGATGTAGGCGATAATTTCAAATCCATTGGTCAAACGCACCTTAGCCACCTTTCTCAAAGCTGAGTTCGGCTTCTTAGGAGTTGTTGTATAAACCTTGGTGCATACTCCACGACGCTGTGGGCATGACGTTAACGCAGCACTCTTGCTGCGATACGTTTTGGGCTCTCGGCCCTTTCTAATCAATTGTTGAACTGTTGGCATGTTCGTTCTAAGTTCCTTTGTTTCACTGATTTCTGTCGTAGTCACTCTACGCGAAATTCGGGTTGCAAATGTACATCTTTATTTCATTCTCGCAAGACCTGTTGTTGATTATTTTTTGAAAATAGCGAAATTACTTTGTAAGTAACTGGTTTTGAGCCGAATAAAAACGAGTCAAAATTCCACTTTTTTCAACATTTTGACCTTTTTTTGGTGTTGATTGATTTTTAATTCTGAAAATTATTCACCATCGTTTTTTGAAAACACCGCTTCCCTTTTTTTTGTGGCTATGTGCTTTTTGCTTTCACATTTTGTTCATTTTTGCATAAGATGAATGCAAGAAGAACGGATATAACCCAATTTCTCATTGGGACATTAATCATATTGGTGACTGGTTACATTTTACAATTCTCTTTTTTCAAATGGGATCTGACAGAGGAAAAGCGCCATACGTTAACACCAGCAACCAAGGACATGCTCTCCAATTTAGAAGACAAGGTCTTTGTTCGTTGCTATTTACATGGTGAGTTTCCAGCTAACTTCAAACGCTTAGAGAACAGCATACGCGAGAAACTGGAAGAGTTTAAGGATTACAGCGACGGAAAGGTGCAATTTGAATTTATTGATCCTTATGCAAATCCTGATAAAAAGCGTATTGCCGATCAAGAGAAAGCACTTGACGAAAAAGGAATCAAATTCACCCGTCTATCCTTGAAACAAGGGGGTGCGCAGCAGTTTAAGTTGATTTGGCCTGGCTGCATCATTGAATACCGCGGTAAGGAAACCCCTGTGCAATTGTTTAAGAGTGAATCGCCCACGTTTACAGATGAAATGATCAATGCCTCTGTCAACAATTTGGAGTATGAATTGGCCAGTCGTTTGCGCATGGCCATTCGCACAGAGAAACCTGCCGTTGCCATCCTAGAAGGGCATCGGGAATTGGCCCCTATACAGATGGCTGATTTTCTTACTGCCGTTGAAGAAAATTACAACTTGGCATTTGTGAAAATTGATGAAAAAATCAACGCTTTCTCGGATAAAATTGAAGGATTTGATGGGCGAAAAAATCGATTTCAAACTTTGGTCATTGCCAAACCCGACAGTGTTATTAGTGAGAAAGACCGTGTGATTATTGATCAATTTATCATGAATGGTGGCAAGGTGCTTTGGCTGGTAGATCCTGTAAAAACAGACTTGGACAGTTTGCGTGTTAGACAAGAAACCATGGCCATATCCAATGAGAATGGTGTGTACGAGCAGCTTTTTGAATACGGCGTTCGCTTGAACCGGAACATTGTCATTGATTATCAATGTGCGCCCATTGCCTTTGATGCGGGCCCTAATGGCAATCAACGCGATATCCAAATGTTCAATTGGTATTATGCGCCATTGATGTTTACGCAAGGACAAACGCATCCCATCGTTTCACATTTGGACCCAATCAAATTGGAATTTGCTTCGAGCGTGGACTCCGTGAATGCTGGCAAGGGAATCAAGAAAACAGTGCTGCTCAAGAGTTCTCCATTGAGCAAGGCATGGAACACTCCTGTTCGCATCAACACATCCATAGTGAGCTTGGAACAAAATTACTTTGAGGCCAACAAAAACAATGGAATGCCCATGGCCATGCTGTTAGAAGGAAGTTTTCATTCCGCCTATTACGATCAGCTCCCCAATAACATTAGACAAGACAAAAGCATTGGTTTTAAAGACAACAGTACAAAAACAGCCATCATTGTTGTGGGAGATGGAGATATTATAAGAAACGGTTTAATGCCTGCCCAGAGTGGATATACACCGCTACCCTTGGGTTATGACCGCTACGCAAAGGCTGTATTATATGACAACAAGGAATTCCTGCTTAATTGCGTCAATTACTTGATGGACGATCAAGCATTAATCAGTGTCAGATCTAGAACTATAAAGCTGCGCAAGTTGGACTCTAAGAAAATTGCACACCAAAAAACGAGCATCCAAATGGCCAATACTGCCATTCCCTTATTGCTAGCAATGGTGATGGGAATAGGTCAATATCTATGGAGAAAAAGAAAGTGGGGAAAATGAAAAACAAAAAAAACATTGTATCCGTCATCATTTTGATTGGACTAATCGGCATTGCTATTTATTACTACAATAAAAATCAGCACAGTAGCATTGCGGAAAATCCTTTCACGCAATTTGCCATTACCGACACCAGTTCTGTAACCAAAATCTTCATTGCTGACAACCAAGGCAACACTGCCCTATTGGAGCGTCCACTACAAGGACGTTTGTGGATGTTAAACAAACAATACAAAGCCCGTGAGGATGCCGTTAAAAACCTTTTACAGGTAGTGAACAGAATCAAAGTAAGGGGAAATGTATCTTCTAAGTCCAGAGACAACATGATGAAGGTACTGGCTTCATCAGCCAAAAAAGTTGAACTATATGTCAACGGTGAAACTGAGCCATCCAAGATTTACTACATTGGTCCCAACACTCAAGATCACACGGGGACAATCATGCTATTGGAAATACCGGGGGAAGGAAAATCTCCGGAGCCTTACATATGCCACATGGAGGGTTTCACCGGGTTTTTAAATCCTCGCTTTTTTGCTGAAGAGATGGAATGGCGTTATACTGGGATATTTGACCATCCCAAATTGGATATCTCCAGAATTGAGGTGCAGCATAGCATTCCAGATTACTCCTTTGAGGTCTCCTACAATGGTGGGAATCAAATTGCATTGTTGCACAACAAAAAGAACATTGAAAAATTTGACTCTATCAAAGTGAAAGATTTTTTAATGAGTTTTAGAAAAGTTCATTTGGAATCCTACAGAACATTCTTGAAGCCCTCCGTAGAAGACTCTATCCGAAAAATGGCTCCAGTGGTTCGTTTGAATGTGGTGAGTACTTCAGGTAAAAAAGAAACAGTATCTCTGTATTTAAAAAGAGGAAAAGAAGGCGGCGTAGATGCCAATGGGAATCCTTCACATTGGGACGCGGAATATTTTTGGGCCATGAATGAAAGAGGTGAAATTGGTCTCGCGCAACGTTACGTTTTTGACCCCATCACCATCCCTTTTCAATCATTTCTCAAGTATTGAAAATCATTAGCGACTCCAATGGTGCATCAGAATGGCACCAGCGATGGCTGCATTGAGTGACTCGGCACTGCCTGCTTGCTCAATGACAACGCAATGAGAAAGAAGAGCTCTGGCTGAATCATTGATACCATGTGACTCACTGCCGATAACCAAAATCGCATTGGGACTGGGTTTGGGCATATCCATTAATTTCTCACCCCTAAGATCTGCGCCGATAATTGGCCTGCCTGCAGCTTTTGCATCTTGAAGGAAAACACCTTCCACATCCGTATATACATTGACATGGAAAATACTTCCCATGGTGGCCTGAACAACTTTGGGATTATACAATTCAACGCATTGTGGCGCTAAAACAATTTGCGACCAACCAAATGCATCTGCGCTTCTTATCAAGGTGCCTAGGTTACCAGGATCCTTAATACCATCCAGAAACAAAACCTTGGATTCCTCTGACATTGGCTTAAAAGTCAACCGATGAATCACTGCTAAACAGGGAGACGGATTATTTAAGCATGAAATCTGCTGCATCTCATGCTCTTCAATACACGCAGCATTGAATTTGGAAGCAACTTCTTGATCGGTAGAATAAATAGCGTCAAAAATGGCACCGGCAGCTTTGGCTTCCTGGATCAATTTTTCCCCCTCAATAATAAACAATCCCTTTTCCTTGCGAAATTTGGATTGATGCAAGGAACGGATATTTTTTATTTGCGCTTTTGAAATTGACATGATGAAAGAAAAGACTTTGTACCTTCGGCAAAGGTAAATTTAGTGGTGTTGAATCTGCACAAAAAAAACATTTTTC
>CAMCTV010000006.1 GCA_945878635.1 Chryseobacterium gleum
CCGTTTCATTCTTTCGGGAGTATTCAGTTCTCTTGGGAAGCGCACACCATCCAATCCATTGCAGAGAATAAGGGTAATGCTCTCTTGGCGGAATCTGTTGAATCGGACACATCGTCTTTTCAGGATTTGTCAGGGAGTGTCGATGTTGATAGCAAAGGGCAGATTGCGAGCGATGAGGAGTATAATGAAAAGGAGATTTTTGGTCTAGCTTTATTTGCGCTAACGACAATAACGCTATTTTTCCTGGCAAAGTGGATTGCTCGAAATAGAGTAAAAGGTCATAATAGTTTTGAACATGCGGACCACAGCGCATGGCTGGTTAGGATGGAGGAAATAGAGAGACATACTCTGACATCGAAACTAGGAAATATTGAAAAATGGAAGTCGGATGTAAAGGCACATTTGGATTCGCTATTGACTGACGAAAAAATAACAAAATCAGAACAAAATCAGGTTTTGGAAGTCATGAATGGGGTGAATGTAAATGCAATGAAGGATAGTTATTCGAGTATTGTCGGTATTGCAAACAAGAGAACAAGTTGGAACGAAATGTTTTCAAGCGAGGAGGTTGAGAAAATGATTGCCGGAAGCTATTGGCCGGGAATGACAGAGGAGCAATTACTCTTGATGCGCGGCGAACCTGACAAAATTGAATCAGAAATGCTGAAGACAAAGGTCAACAAGTTCTATATATACGGCACCAAAAGCACAGGCGATGTGTTTGTTTTTAATGAAGGAAAATTAGAGAGATTCAAGGATAGATAAATTGTCATCTCTGATATAATGGATGTGATTGCAATGCGCAGATTGTTCGTTTAGTAATACCCCATCACCTCATCACGAATCGCTTCGTAGCGAAGTATCGCTATCGCTACTTCACCACTTCTTTCCCTATCTTTGTCCTTCAAAATTTTCTTATGCATCGTACACATACCTGCGGAGAGCTCCGCGCTGAACATATTGGTCAAACCGTCATCCTCAGCGGTTGGGTGCAACGCAGCCGCGACCTAGGCGGAATGACCTTCGTCGATCTACGCGATAGATACGGCATTACCCAACTCGCATTCAACATGGAAACCCATGAAGCCCTCTGCCTAGAAGCCAGAAAATGGGGCCGCGAATTTGTTATAAAAGCCACCGGAACGGTCATCGAAAGACATTCCAAAAATGCGCAAATGCTTACTGGGGATATCGAAATTCAAGTCACTGATTTTACTTTGCTCAACGCTTCAAAAACACCTCCTTTCACCATCGAAGATGAAAGCGATGGCGGTGATGATTTGCGCATGCAATGGCGTTTTTTAGACTTGCGCCGGAATCCATTGAAGAACAATTTGATGCTTCGCCACCGCATGGGCATTGTCGCTAGAAACTTTTTGGATCAACAGGGTTTCTTGGAAATAGAAACTCCTTATTTGATCAAATCAACGCCTGAAGGAGCCCGTGATTTTGTGGTACCTAGCCGCATGAATCCTGGTCAATTCTACGCCCTTCCCCAATCTCCACAAACTTTCAAACAGCTTTTGATGGTGAGTGGTTACGATCGTTACTACCAAATTGTGCGTTGCTTCCGTGATGAAGATTTGCGTGCTGACCGTCAACCTGAGTTTACCCAAATCGATTGTGAGATGGCTTTTGTCGAACAACAAGACATCTTGAACATGTTCGAAGGTTTGGTGAAAACATTGTTCCGCGATGTCAAAGGTGTGGAGCTGGAAAATGTACCGCACATGACCTACGCCGATGCCATGCAATACTATGGCTCAGACAAACCAGATGTGCGTTTTGACATGAAGTTCAACGACCTTTCTCCATTGATTCAGAACAAAGGCTTTCAAGTCTTTGACGCCGCGCAATGCGTATTGGGCATTGTGGCCAAAGGAGCAGGAAATTATACCAGAAAACAATTGGACGAATTGACCGACTGGGTTAAACGCCCTCAAATTGGCGCCAAAGGTTTGGTCTATTGTCTTTGCCAACCAGAAGGGGCCTTTAAGTCCTCTGTAGATAAGTTTTACAACCAAGAGCAATGGAAAGAAATCGCGGCGCAAATGGGCGCTGCAGAAGGTGATTTGATTTTAATACTATCCGGCGATCTGCGCGCCACCCGCAAACAATTGGGTGAACTGCGCTTGCACATGGGCAATTTATTGGGATTGAGAAACCCCAACGTATTCAAGCCTTTGTGGGTGGTGGACTTCCCATTGGTGGAATGGAATGAAGAGGCACAACGTTGGTTTGCCATGCACCATCCATTCACCTCACCCAAGCCAGAGCATATTGACTTATTGGACAACGATCCTGGCGCGGTGAACGCCAACGCCTATGACTTTGTCATCAACGGTGTTGAAGTGGGTGGAGGCTCTATTCGTATTCATGATAGAAACGTGCAAGCCAGAATGTTTGATCTTTTGGGCTTCACACCAGAGGAGGCCCAAGCGCAATTTGGATTTTTATTGAACGCCTTTGAATACGGGGCGCCGCCACACGGTGGAATCGCTTTCGGTTTTGACCGCTTGTGTTCTTTGTTTGGTGGTTCCGACAGTATCCGTGATTTCATTGCCTTCCCCAAAAACAACAGCGGAAGAGATGTGATGATTGATGCGCCATCGGTCATTGATCAAAAGCAATTGGACGAGTTGTCCATTGAGGTAAAGGCATAATGGATAAATTACTGTCACCGGTTTATTTTGTTTACAAACTATGGATTGGTGCAGTGTTTTGGACCACGTTGTTGGCATTGTTTCCTTTTTTTTGGATATTGTTGTACAATAAAACAACCTATCCTCAAGCTTTCCAACTCAAACGTTTTTGGTCATGGTTGATTAGAACTTTGATTTTTTGTCCTGTTGTTGTAAAAAACAAAGATAAATTTCCAAATCAGCCATTTATTGTCACCAGCAACCACATCAGTTATCTGGATACTGTATTTATGTATGCGTTGTTGGAACGCTATTTTTTGTTTATCGGAAAAGCGGAATTGCTCAAGTGGCCCTTGTTTTCGTTGTTCTTTAAAAAGCAAGATATTCCAGTACACAGAGGAAATCCAAGAGAAGCGTTTTTGTCATTGAAATTAGCTGGAGACGCCTTGCAGAGGGGAGAGAATATTGCCATTTATCCTGAAGGAACCATACCCGATGAGGCCCCTGAGATGCGCCCCTTCAAGACAGGCGCTTTTAAATTGGCCATCGCGCAGCAAGTACCCATTGTCCCCATCGTTTGGCACAACAATCACCGTGTGATGTTGGATCCTTCAAAATTGATTTCTTACTCTCTGCCCCGCGTGGTGAACGTAACTGTTTTAGATCCTATTTCAACAATAGGTATG
The DNA here is from genome assembly GCA_945878635.1 of Chryseobacterium gleum. Taxonomy (GTDB): domain Bacteria; phylum Bacteroidota; class Bacteroidia; order Flavobacteriales_D; family Sanyastnellaceae; genus CAMCTV01. The sequence continues at coordinate 3,329 of CAMCTV010000006.1, forward strand.
ACTGAGGCAGATGTTGTAAGTTTGCGGGACAAAGTTTTTGGAAAAATTCAAGCATGTTTGAAAAATGAAGATTGATAAAGAAACAGTGGATCGCCTGGCAGAGTTGGCCAAGTTAGAGTTCAATGAGGCAAGCAAAGAGGCCATGGTCAAGGATTTGACCAATATGCTTGATTTTATTGATCAACTGAATGCATTGGATGTGGAAGGAGTTGAGCCTCTCATCTTTGTCAATGAGCGCAACAACAACGTACTGCGAGAGGATAAGATAGAACATCCCATCACACAGGCCGAGGCGCTTAAGAATGCCCCGCAGAAGGACATGTATTATTTCAGAGTACCTAAAGTAATTGGACAAAGTGAGTAAAGTGACTGCGGTTGCAGTTGTCTAATCGAAAGTGTTTCATATTTGTAAAAAATTAAAGTAAGATGTATCCTCCAGAATTAGTAGCACCGATGCGTGCGGAATTAGATCAATTGGGATTTGAGCAAACCATGACTGTAGAAGCGGTTGACCAAGCGGTGAACACAACAGGTACGGTATTGATGGTCTTGAATTCAGTATGTGGTTGTGCGGCAGGAAGCATGCGCCCAGGAGTCAGAAAGTCCTTGGAAGGTGCCGCCAAGAAGCCCGGCAAAATGGTTTCTTCCTTTGCTGGTGTGGATAGAGACGCCGTTGTGAGAGCCAGACAATACATGTTGCCTTATCCTCCATCTTCACCAAGTATCGCTTTGTTCAAAGACGGAAAGTTGATGCACATGGTAGAGCGCCATCACATTGAAGGAAGAACAGCGGATATGATTGCTGAACACCTGAAAATGGTGTATGAAGAGTTTTGTTAAATAAGACAACCCTCAAATAGCTAAAATCGACCTCGGTCGATTTTTTTGTGGATAAACTGTTAATAAGCCCTATCTTTGCCAAGAATTAATTGTACGGCTACGATTTCTTTTTTTTGTTTTCCGAGTAAATGATACGGATAGAATCAGGAAGAAGTTGTTATAACTCGGACAGCAAAAAAAATTATTATGAAATCATTTGAAGAGCTAGGACTAGATGCGTCTATCCTAAAGGCATTGAAAGATGCGGGATATGAAAATCCCACCCCAGTACAAGAAGGAACCATTGAGTGGGCCATTGAGGGCCACGACGTTTTGGGCTGTGCCCAAACAGGTACCGGAAAAACAGCAGCGTTTACTTTACCCATTCTGCATTGCTTAGCCAACCGACAAGACAAGGGAATCAAAGCCTTGATTTTGGCACCAACACGTGAATTGGCCATGCAAATTGGCTCGTCATTGCGTGATTATTCAAAATACATGCGTGTAAGACACACCGTTATCTATGGTGGTGTTTCTGCTTATGAGCAAATCAAGAACTTGCGCCGTGGAGTAGATGTTTTGATTGCAACTCCCGGTCGTTTGTTGGATTTGCACAATCAACGTCATGTGAATTTGAGCAACGTTGAGTTTTTGGTTTTGGATGAGGCAGATCGCATGTTAGACATGGGATTCATTCATGACATCAAGACCATCGAGTCTTTGTGTGCTGAGAAAAAACAAACATTGTTTTTCTCTGCGACGATGCCGCCTGATGTTCGCAAATTGGCTATGGGAATTTTGAATGACCCCAAGCAATTGGACATTGCGCCAGCAGAGCAGCGTGTTGACAGTATCGAGCAAGAGATGGTGATATTGCGCAGAGATCGCAAGCGTGCGATGTTGACACAATGGTTGGATGAGAATCCAGAAGGCCAAGTGTTGATCTTCACCAAAACCAAGCGTGGTGCTGATCGCGTGGAGGAAGACCTACAAGAACAAGGTTACCGCGCAGTAGCTATCCATGGCGATAAGAGCCAAGGAGCAAGAACCCGCGCATTGGGTGACTTCAAGAGAAACAAGTCTAGAATTTTGGTCGCAACGGATGTTGCATCAAGAGGTATCGATGTTGATCAATTGCCCTTTGTTATCAACTTTGATATGCCAGAAAATGCAGAAACGTATGTACACAGAATAGGCCGTACGGGAAGAGCTGGAGCAAAAGGTAAAGCAATTTCTTTTTGTTGTGAGGATGATCGTGATATATTGCACGAAATTGAGAAGCATTTAAATTTAGAAATAAATAAAAATACAGAGCATCCTTTTGTACTTTCGGAAAGAGATTTGGCTGACGTGTTAGAAAAGCCAACTCGTGGAGGTGGTAGAAGCGGAGGACCAAGCAGAGGTTACAAAGGAAACAGCGGACGTCGTGGTTTCGGCGGCGGCGGCGGTGGCGGAAGAAGAAATGATTCACGTGGTGGTGGAAGTCGTGGAAATGACAGCCGCGGAGAATACAGAGGCGGTGGAGAAGCACGTTCAGAGAATAGAGGAGAAGGAAGAACTGAGAACAGAAGTGAGGGAAGATCAGAGACAAGCGGAAATCGCGGCGGTTCTGGTTATGGATCTAGCAGAGGTGGTGGATATGGTGGAGGAAAGTCTAAATCAAGTTCATCAAGTAGTTCAGGTGTGAAGAAAAAGTTTTTTAGTGGAGCAAAAAAATAATTGATTAAACCAACACAATTCAATGAGTAAGTTTGTATATAACCAAGAAAGCCATCCTTTTTTTGATCGATTGCAACAAAAGGTGTATGCTTATTTTGAGGACAATAAGATAGAGATGACCGGCGGACCAAAAATTTGGTTAAAGGCGCTCATTTATATCGCCTTGGCCATTCTCAATTATTGGTTGATGCTTTGGGTAGTTCCCATTGGTGGATGGAGTATATTGCTTTGCATCTCCATGGGGGGAATGCTTGCTGCTATTGGATTTAATGTGATGCACGATGGTGCGCATGGAGCGTTCTCCAAGCATGAATGGGTCAACAACATTATGGGTTTCAGTCTAAACTTTATGGGTGGTGATGTAAATCTTTGGAAAATCAAACACAATTTGATTCACCACAGTTTCACCAACGTAGAAGGATTGGATGATGACATTGATGTTGAGCCTTATTTGCGGACCAACCCACATCAGGAGTACAAGAAAATGCACCGTTTCCAACATTTATATGTCACGTTTTTCTATGCGTTGACTTATTTGAATTGGATCTTTTTTGCGGATTTTGAAAAATACTTTACCCGCAAGGTGGGTGATGTTACCTTCAAAAAACTAAGCACCAAAGCGCACATTTCTTTTTGGTTTGGCAAAGTAGGATTCATTTTCTTGGCGCTTGTTCTTCCCATGATTGTGGTTGGTGTGTGGAAAACCTTGGTTGGATTTATCATAGCTACTTTCGCTTGTGGTATCCTTTTGGCGCTGGTATTCCAAGTAGCTCACGTTGTTAAGGAGACCAGTTTCCTTTCAGCAGATGAGAAGAGAACGGATATGGAATGGGCTGTGACGCAATTGCACGGAACAGCTAATTTTTCTACCAAGAATCCAATCATGCTTTTCTTAACCGGTGGATTGAACCATCAAATTGAACACCATTTGTTCCCAAGAATCTCGCACATTCATTACCCTCAAATCAGTAAGATTGTAAAGGAAACTTGTGCTGAGTTTGGGGTTCAGTATCATGAATACAAATCTTTTTTATCTGCAGTTTCATCACATTATGGACATCTCAGAAGAATGGGTGTTGCATAGGCAAATGAATGAATATTGAAAAAGCCGGTCATCGACCGGCTTTTTTTATTTCTTAGGTTTTTACAAAGTGCCTCTGCGCTCTTGTTCACGCTCAATGGATTCAAATAAAGCTTTGAAATTTCCCTTACCAAAACTTTGAGCACCCTTTCTTTGGATGATCTCAAAAAACATGGTGGGCCTGTCCAATACAGGTTTGGTGAACAACTGTAACAAGTATCCTTCATCATCACGGTCAATCAAAATACCCAACTCTTTCAAAGGAGCCAAATCCTCGTCAATTTGTCCAACACGATCGAGGACATCGTCGTAGTAGGAAGGTGGTACGTATAAAAATTCTACCCCACCAGCTTTTAGTCGTTTTACAGTGTCAATAATATTATCGGTGGCAACAGCAATGTGCTGCACGCCGGCACCATTATAGAAGTTTATATATTCCTCAATTTGACTTTTCTTGCGACCCTCCGCAGGTTCGTTGATGGGAAATTTGATTCTACCGTTCCCATTGGCCATTACCTTGCTCATCAATGCTGTATACTCCGTACTGATGTCTTTGTCATCAAAGCTAACCAATTGAGTAAAGCCCATGACTTTGGCATAAAAGTCAACCCAAGTATTCATCTCATTCCAACCCACATTGCCCACCATGTGATCAATGAACAACAAGCCAGCTCCTGTGGTTTCGAAATCGGTTTTCCAATCTTGATACCCAGGAAGGAAAACGCCGTTGTAATTTTTTCTTTCGATGAAATAGTGTAAGGTCTCTCCGTATGTATGAATAGCAGAAATCACCACCTCACCATCTTTGTCCTTAAGAACAACAGGTTCCATGTTACTCACCGCCCCTCTCTGGGTTGTCTGTTCCCAGCTGTAGGTCGCATCATCCACCCAAATAGCTACCACCTTAACACCATCACCATGGGCGTTGATGTGGGCATTGATTGGACCATCCTGTTGCAATGGAGAGGTCAATACCAAGCGAATTTTCCCTTGTTCCAACACATAGGAAACGCGGTCTTTTGAGCCCGTTTCTAAACCAGCATAGGCGACAGGTTTAAATCCCCATGCGTTCATGTAATAATAGGCAGCTTGTTTGGCATTCCCTACGTATAATTCTACGTAATCTGTTCCCAAAAGGGGCAAAAAGTCTTGTGCGTTTCTAAAGACTTTTTCAAGTTTCAAAGATGTATTGTCTGTTATCATAATTTATTTTTCTAACCAAGATTGTACATAATTTTCTAAACTCCAGTCAACCGCTTCTTGTGTTAATTGGAGAGGTTTAAAGGTGTCAACCATCACAGCCAATTCAAGGGTTTCTTTTTGACCAATGCTGCGTTCGTATGCTCCAGGATGCGGACCATGTGGAATTCCACCGGGATGCAAACTTAAAAATCCTTTTTCAACGTGATTTCTGCTCATGAAATCACCATCCACATAATACAAAACCTCATCTGAATCAATATTGCTGTGATTGTATGGAGCGGGAATGGATTGAGGATGGTAATCGTAAAGTCTGGGACAGAAAGAACAAATGACAAAATTGCGCGCTTCAAAAGTTTGGTGTATGGGCGGGGGCATATGTACCCGTCCTGTGATGGGTTCAAAGTCATGGATAGAGAAAGCAAACGGATAATTGTAACCATCCCAACCAGCCACATCAAAGGGATGGCTTGCGTATACCAGTGTATGCATCACCCCTTGCTTCTTGATTTTCATGGTAAAGTCACCCAATTGATCATGGGTTTCCAAGTCTTGCGGTTTTCTGATGTCCCTTTCGCAGTATGGAGAGTGTTCCAACAATTGTCCAAACTCATTGCGATAGCGATGCGGGGTAACAATCGGACTAAAGCTATCTATAATGAGCAGTCGATTCTCTGGAGTATCAAATTCAATTTGATAAATCATTCCTCTTGGAATAACCAAGTAATCGCCATAACCAAACGTTAGATTACCCAACAAGGTGCGCAGTTTTCCTGTGCCCTGGTGCACAAAAATCACCTCATCCGCATCTGCATTCTTATAAAAGTAGCTTGTGATGCTATGCGTGGGGGCGGCAACACTAATGTGAAGGTCGTTGTTAAACATAACAACTTTTCGACTTTCTAAAAAGTCTTCCGTGGGTTTGGCTTCAAACCCTTTGACCATGTATGGACTGATGTTTTTTTCTACAGCAGCCTTGGGCTGAACATCCATTGCGTTTCCAATGGATTGAATCATGGTTGGGCGATGAAGATGATAGAGTAAGGAAGCTGTTCCGCTGAAACCTTCTGTTCCAAAGAGCTGCTCGTAGTGTATTCCTCCTGATGCTTTGGGAAACACTGTATGTCTTTTGTGTGGGATACTTCCCAGTTGATGGTAGATGGGCATGAAAAATTATTTTTTCAAATGTAAAGTTTCAAATTTTTTGATCAAGCTGACGATTATCAATCTTTAAGTCCGTTTTGATTGAGGTCTATCCGCGGAGGTTCCACCAAATCATCCACAATGAAAGCGGATGGAATCTCCCTTCTAACTTCTTTAAGCGCCTCTCGGGCTTCAGTTTTGGAAAGATAATTTCCCAATCTGAGAACATGATCCGGTATGTTTTGCGACAGATACACCAATGCTCCAGGATGGTTAAAGATGTAATCTTGTCTGAATTTTTTGGCATCGTCCAAATTACCTATAAAAATTTGAATTCTGAAACCTGGTTGTTCTGTCAGCTTTCTGGATTTCATTTCCAATTCTTGAACAGCTGTGGGAACTTTCCATGACACATTTCCAGAAGTTGTTTCAGAAGACAAATTCGGCTGTGACATTGCTGATTGAAAAAAAAACAAAGCCATAAACCCACAAAAAATTTGGCGCATCCCAGTCATGTCTCAAAGGTAGTTTTTTTTCACGCTGCTAAGTTCATATCCCCAAAAAAAAGACACAAAGCACACAAAATCAGCATTCTGTGAAATCTTGTGAATTTTTTTTTATTTAGAATCATTTTAAATTAGAAAAATGCGTCTCATGACAGTTCTGTGATATACGTCTGTGGTTATTTTTGCGCTTAATTCCGAATTGGAAAAATTGTAAAATCCTAGAAATGACAGGCTTTTCGAAAAGATTTTTTAAACTACTCATCGCCGCGGTGCTGATGGTAGGAATGAGTGCTCAGTATGCTTACGCCTCTATCCACGAGGGTGGTGATGCTGCTAATGGTGAAAAATTGTTCAAGGCAAACTGTGCGTCTTGTCACAAGATTACAGAAGAAGTGCTTGCTGCGCCTGGGTTAAAGGGTATTGATCAACGTTGGGCGGGGAAAGACGCCTTGTTGATTAAGTGGATCCAAAATCCTCAGGCAGCTGCGGGTTCTGGTGATCCTTATATCAAGGGGTTGGTAGACAAGTATGTCCCTCAATTTGGTTGGATGGCTGCACAAGCCGTTGATGAAATGGAGATCAAGGACATCATGGCTTATGTCAAGTCTGGCGGTGGTGCAGGTGGTGCTGATCAAGGTGCAGCTGCGGCATTGGCTGAAAAATGTCCTACCATCAACGATAAAATAGCTGAAGAATTTGGTAGTGAAAATGACAGCAGTACTATTATCTGGTGGATTATTGTGGGTGTTATTTTGGCCATCATTGGTGCGTCTGCAGCCAACATTTCAAAATCATTAAAGCAGGCTGTTAACGAGCGTGATGGTTTGGCTCCTATTGAAGACAAGACCTATTGGCAATCTGTTAAATCTTGGATGTGGATCAACAAAAAATTTGTTGGAATTATCGGATTGTTTGTCTTCTTGTATTTGGGAGTTGTTGGTTATCAGAAGTTGTACAGAATTGGAGTCAACCAAGGATACACTCCTGACCAACCCGTTTGGTTCTCTCACAACATTCACGCATGTCAAAATGAGATTGACTGTCAGTATTGCCACTCTTCAGCATCCAAATCAAAACATGCAGGTATCCCTTCGGTGAACATTTGTATGAACTGCCACAAGGGAATTAAAAAAGGTCCTATTTCCGGAGAGAAGGAGATTGCCAAAATTTATGCAGCCATCGGTTTCGATCCAGCTACAGGTCAATACATTGAGAATTATGAGCAAAAGCCCATTCAGTGGAACAAGGTTCACAACCTGCCTGACCACGTGAATTTCAATCACAGCTTGCACGTAACAGGTGCTAAATTGGATTGCAAGCAATGCCATGGTCCTGTTCAAACTTACAATGGAGGTCGTTTGGCTCCGGTTGATGAAATCAATGCACAAGAAGATGTGGTTGGTTTAATCAAATTGTCAAAGCCAACATTGACCATGGGTTGGTGTATTGAGTGTCACAACAAAGCCAACATCGATTTGGCTAGTTCTGACTACTATGAAGAAATGCACAAACGATTCAAATCATCTGCTGTAGGAAAACGCACCTTGAAAGACATCATGGAAGATGGCGAGGTTACTGTGAAAGAGATGGGTGGATGGGAATGTGGTAAGTGTCACTATTAATTTTTTAGGATCTACGAACATGAGTAACAATAAAAAATATTGGACCAGCTTGGAAGAATTCAGCAATCGCGAATCTTTCCAAGAAGCAGTTTCTCACGAGTTTGCTCCTGCAAGCAATGGATTAAATGCTTTTGCAGATGAGAACTTATCCAAAGCCAACACAGGACGTCGTGACTTCTTAAAATTCATGGGATTCAGTGTCGCAGCAGCTACTTTGGCCGCTTGTGAGGCTCCTGTAGTGAAGAGTATTCCTTATGTGGTAAAGCCAGAGGATATCACTCCAGGAATTCCGAATTTCTATGCCACTACCTATTATGACGGTGTAGATTACGCGAATGTTTTGGTTAAAACACGTGAAGGTCGTCCCATCTTCATCAAAGGAAATAAGTCTTTTGGTTTGGCCAAGGGAGCCATCAATGCGCGCATCAACGCATCGGTTTTAGAGATTTATGATGAAGATCGTTTAAAAGGTCCTAAAGCAGGAAGTGCTGATGCATCTTGGTCCAACTTGGACAAAGAAATGATGGAGTTGCTGGCTGCTGCAAAAAATGTGAGGATCATCTCCAATACGATTGCCAGTCAGACGACAAAGAATGCCATCAATGCTTTCAGCAATCATTTTGCTGGAAAAGTGAAGCATGTTCAGTATGATGTGGTTTCTTACTACGGAATGACCAAAGCCAATCAAGATGCTTTTGGTAAATCCGTTGTTCCACAATACAACTTTGAAAAGGCAGAAGTCATTGTCAGCGTTGCTGCAGATTTCTTGGGTTCATGGTTGACCTCAAATTTGTATCAAGGAGCCTATGCTGATGGTCGCCGTCCAGAGAATGGCAAGATGAGCAAGCATTATCAGTTTGAATCCAATATGTCTTTGACAGGATCCAACGCTGATGTTCGCGTTGCCATTAAGCCATCACAAGAGGGTCAAGTTTTGGCAGCTATTTACAACGCTTTGACGGGTGCTAAGGCACAAGTGGAAGGTGTTGAGGCTTCTGTATTTACCAAATTGGCTGCAGAATTGAAAGCCAGTGCAGGTAAGTCTTTGGTTGTGGCTGGAAGCAACGATATTGATGCTCAGAAAGTGGCCATCGCCATCAATCAAATGTTGAACAATTACGGTTCAACCATTGATATGTCCAATCATTTGAATTTGTTCGCAGGAAATGACGCTGAAGTTGAAGCATTGGTTGCTGAAATGAATGGCGGCGCTGTGGATATTTTGATTGTACACGGTTGTAACCCAGTTTACAACTTGGCGCATTTGAATTTTGGCAATGCCATGTCAAAAGTGAAAACCAAGGTTTCTACCGCATTGTTTGCAGATGAGACCGGTTCAATGTGTAATTTCTTGGCACCTGATCACCATCTTTTGGAATCATGGGATGACTTGAGTGCAGTTGTAGGAAGAACTGATTTGGTTCAACCTACTATTAATCCGCTATACAACACCAGACCAGCTGGTCAAAACTATTTGGCTTGGTCTGGAAACAATACAAGTTACTACGACTATTTGAGAACAACTTTCAATGCGGGTTATACCCCTGCTATGATGGACTCAGATAGCAATTGGTATTCAGCTGTGCACAATGGAACATTTGCGGTCAACACGGCACCAGCTGAAGAATCGGTTGATGGTGCAACTGCTTCGGCAATGGCTGCAGTAACAGCTGCGTTGCCAACGGCAAGTACTGCAAATGTTACAGTAAGCGAGAGCTTATCGAAAATAGCCAACAAAAAAGGTGGCAAATGGGAGTTGTCTTTGTACACATCGGTAAATTTGGGTGTTGGTAATCATGCCAATAATCCCGTGTTGCAAGAGACACCAGATCCCATCACCAAAGTTACCTGGGACAATTACGTTGCCATGGCGCCAGCAGATATGAAAGACATGAACTTGAATCTCTACATTGGAGAGCAAGAGGAGTCTTCATTGGTAAAAGTGGTTGCGAATGGAAAAGAAATGATTCTTCCTGCAGTTGCAACACCCGGTCAAAAGAGAGGTACCATGAGTATTGCTTTGGGATATGGACGTGGTGCCAACGATGAAGTTATCGGAAAGGCCGCATATCAGGTAGATGCTGATGGAGATTATATCATGGATGGTGAAAAGCGCATGACCATTGGTAAAAATGCTTTTGCATTGATCAATAAAGGTATGTATTCATCTTTTGATGTATCTATTGAAGCTACAGGTGAAATGTATGCCATGGCCTCAACACAGTTGCACAGCACCGTTATGGGACGTGATTCAATTGTGAAAGAGACCACCTTGGCTGCTTATTTGAAAGAGAAGTCAGCTGAAAAAGGAAAGGCATCATGGAATACAGCCAATACATTGCCAGTGCACCACGATGTGAATGGAGATGGAGAAATTACGGCCAAAGGAGATCGCGTTCCTGTGAGGGAAATGGATTTGTGGGCTGATCATCCAGTGGAGAACGTAGGTCACCGATGGGGAATGACCATCGATTTGACCAGTTGCATCGGATGTGGTGCTTGTATTACCGCATGCCACACAGAAAACAACGTTCCAGTAGTCGGTAAAGACGAGGTTCGTCGTCACCGTGATATGCACTGGATGCGTATCGATCGTTATTTCTCTTCTGATTTTGCAACTTTAGAGGAAACCAAAGAGAATAAGCAAATGGGAACCATTGCTGCCTACGGCGATATGGAAATTCCAACTGAGAATCCTCAAACTGTTCACATGCCAATGATGTGTCAGCACTGTAACCACGCTCCATGTGAGACGGTTTGTCCAGTAGCTGCAACAACGCATAGCAATGAAGGTTTGAATAACATGGCTTATAACCGTTGTATCGGTACCCGTTATTGCGCCAACAACTGTCCTTACAAAGTTCGTCGCTTTAATTGGTTCAACTATGTTACCAACGATAGGTTCTCGAAATTCAACCCATCTCAAGATGAGACCATGCGTATGGTATTGAATCCGGATGTTACGGTTCGTACCCGTGGTGTTATGGAGAAATGCAGCATGTGTCAACAGCGTATTCAGGCAGGAAAGATTGATGCCAAGAAACGCGGTGAAGTAGTTGCGGACGGTGCGATTGTTACTGCTTGTGCTGAAGCTTGTCCAACTCACGCCATTGTATTTGGTGATTTGAACGACACAGCCAGTGCGAACATCATGCGCGCAAAGAACAACCGTTCTTATCACGCTCTAGAAGAGGTAGGTATTCAACCCAATATCTACTACATGACAAAAGTTAGAAACATTGAAACCGAAGCATAATAAAATCCTATGTTAAAAGAAGCTTCTATCCGTCAACCGCTCATCTTAGGTCACAAGACCTATCATGACATCACGAAGGACATCTGCGGACCCATTGAAGGACCAGCGCCTCGTGAGTGGAAAATAGCAATCACCATTGCGGCAGTTATTGCCATTTATGGATTGAGTTGCATAGCATACCTTGTGGCAACCGGTATCGGTGCATGGGGATTGAATAAGACAGTAGGTTGGGCGTGGGACATCACCAACTTTGTATGGTGGGTAGGTATCGGTCATGCGGGTACTTTGATTTCTGCTGTATTGTTGTTGTTCCGTCAACGTTGGAGAATGGCCATCAACCGTTCTGCTGAGGCGATGACCATCTTTGCGGTAATCATGGCTGCTATCTTCCCGGTGTTTCACATGGGTCGTGTATGGATGGCCTATTGGACTTTGCCATTGCCCAATCAATTTGGATCGCTATGGCCCAACTTTAACTCAGCACTGATGTGGGACGTATTTGCGATCTCAACTTATTTCTCAGTTTCTTTGGTGTTTTGGTACATTGGATTGATTCCAGATTTCGCTACCATTCGTGACCGTATGGTTAAGCCCGGGATGAAGCGTTTCTACAGTATTTTAAGTTTCGGATGGTCAGGTCGCGCCAAAAACTGGACACGTTTTGAAGAGGTTTCTTTGGTATTGGCTGGTATCGCAACGCCATTGGTATTCTCGGTTCACTCGATCGTATCGATGGACTTTGCTACCTCTGTTGTTCCAGGATGGCATACCACCATCTTCCCTCCTTATTTCGTATCTGGTGCGATTTTCTCTGGATTTGCAATGGTATTGACCTTGTTGTTGATCATGCGCAAAACCATGAAGTTGGAGTCATACATTCATGTGAAGCACGTGGAATATATGAATATCGTTATCATTGTAACGGGTTCTATCGTTGGTGTTGCCTACTTGACTGAATTGTTCATTTCTTGGTACAGTGGTGTAGAATATGAGGCATATGCTTTCATCAATCGTTTCTCTGGTCCTTACAGTTGGTCCTACTGGATGATGATGACATGTAACGTAATCAGCCCTCAGTTGTTCTGGTTTAAAAAGATTCGTACCAATTTGGCAGCAACTTTTGTATTGTCAATTGTTGTGAATATCGGTATGTGGTTCGAGCGTTTTGTAATCATCGTGACATCCATTCACCGTGATTATGTTCCTGGAGCTTGGGGTGAATTCCACCCATCAGGAATTGATGTTGGTATGTTCATTGGAACCATCGGAATTTTCTTCACTTTGTTCTTGTTGTTTGCCCGTTACTTCCCAGTATTGGCTCTGAATGAGTTGAAGACCATTTTGAAAATGAGCGGTGAGTCTTATAAAAAAGAAGCAGAAAAACACTAATTGGTATAAAAAACAACCATGGCAAATAAAGTATTTCACGTAATGTACGATGACGACCAAAAGTTGATGGACGGCGCTCGTGCATTGGTTGCAAAAGGAATTCGTGTAAAAGACGTTTTCTCTCCATTTCCTGTTCACGGTTTGGATCCTGTAATTGGCGTTAAGCGTACACGCTTGGCCATTGCTTCATTCATGTATGCATCAACCGGAACAGCCTTGGCCATTTTGGGAACTTGGTATTTTATGATTCACGATTGGCCCATGAATATTGGCGGTAAGCCAAGTTTCTCATGGATTGAGAACGCGCCAGCTTTCGTTCCAATCATTTTTGAATTTTCAGTGTTTTGTGGAGCACACGGTATGGTGTTGACCTATTTGTTGCGCAACGGAACCTTGCCAGGAATGCCTGCGAGTAATCCTGATCCCAGAACAACGGATGATATGTTTGTGATGGAAATTACCACTGAGCAAAACGGTGGTATGTCAGAGTCTGATATTGAGGCTTTGATCAACACAACAGATGTTTATGAATTAAGCATAAAGAATTATTGATTATGAAGCGCCCCTTGATTAAAATTACAGCAGCTTTGTCTGTAGTGTTGGCAGTTACTTCATGCCGCGTTGATCCTAACTCTGCGGGTTATGAATACATGCCAGACATGTATCGCTCTCCAGCTTTGGAGGCATACGTTGATTACGGAAGCAGTAAGCACATGGATTGGACATGGCAGCAGAAGTCAGATGCTGGTGTAGTAACCAAATTGTCTAGAAAACCTGCAGCAGGTACTGTGCCATTCATTGAAGCCGACATGAAGCGTGCAGAGAAGTTGACCAACGCTGGATCTTTTTTTATGATTATGCCTTATGCATTGAAGAATACACCTGAGGATTATGAGCGCGCAGCGGCTGAGGTAAAGTCTCCATTGTTGAGCAACAAGTCTAACATAGAAAAAGGCGCAGAGATTTACCAAAAGATGTGTGCGCATTGCCATGGTAAAGAAGGCAAGGGTGATGGTGCGATATCAGCTAATGGTAAAATTATTGCCCCTGATTATCCTGGAAAGTTGAAAGATTTGTCAGAGGGTAAGATGTATCACTCCATTACTTACGGTAAGGGTTTGATGGGTTCTCACGCTTCTCAAATGTCGAAGTTAGAACGTTGGCAGGTAGTGGAGTATGTGAAGTGCCTGCAAAAGGGCGTTCCTGCACCAACGTATGATAAAAATGATATGGTGGTGTTGGCGGCTGCTGAGGCTGCTCCAGCTGCGGAAACAACTGAAACTGCCAAACCTTAATCGATAGACCATTATGACACAAGATAAATTACAATTTCAAATTCCGAGTGGGGTAAACAAGTGGACCACGATCGGTATGGGTATTGGTTTGGCTGCCTTGATTGGCGGTTGGTTTGTTGACCATACAGAGCACCATCAATATTGGTGGGCCAATATCTTAATCAATGGTTTCTTTTTCTTTGCCATTTCGTTGGGAGCAATGTTCTTTTATTCATTGCAGTATGCAACAGAAGCGGCATGGTCTGCCATGGTGAAGCGCGTTTTTGAAGCTATGTTTCAGTTTATTCCTGTTGGTGTAGGGATTGTTTTGTTGGTTGTGCTTGCAGGACAGTTTCACCTAAATCATTTGTACCATTGGATGGATCCAGAATTGCACGACGTCAATTCACCGGCCTATGATGAGATCATTGCCAATAAGAAGCCCTATTTGTCTGCATGGTTCTTTTGGTTGAGAATGTTGGCGTATGCTGGTGTTTTCATTTACTTCTCACGTAAGTTCCGTGAGTGGTCTATGCAAGAAGATACAGAGGGTGGTACCATTTTGCACTACATGCAATACCGCAAGAGTGCTGTATTCTTGGTTTTCTTTGCGGTATTCTCTTCTACCATGTCTTGGGATGTATTGATGAGCATTGATACGCACTGGTATTCTACCATGTATGGTTGGTATATCTTCTCAGGAATGTGGGTTACTACCATGATTTTTGCAACATTGTCCATCGTGTGGATGAAGAATTTGGGTTATTTCCAAAAGTTGAATGATTCTCATATTCATGACTTGGGAAAATGGATTTTTGCCATTTCCATGTTGTGGAGTTACTTGTGGTTCTGTCAGTATATGTTGATTTGGTATTCTGATATTCCAGAAGAGGTGACTTATTTCGAAGAGCGTTATGAGCATTACATGGGCATGATGTGGACCATATTTTTTGTGAATTTTGTTGTTCCATTTTATGTCTTGCTTTCTCGCGATGCAAAGCGCAATACAAAGTATTTGACACGTGTTGGTGTAATCATTTTTGTATCTCACTTCTTTGATTTGTATTTGGCTGTTGTACCTGGTACTAATCATGGACATGAAGTTTTTACATATTGGTTCGAATTTGGTTTGTTTATTGGTTTTTTAGGTTTATTTGTACGCATGTTCACAATAGCATTAACAAAGGCCAACTTGATTCCATTGAAACACCCGTTCTTGGAAGAAAGTGAGCATCACAGCATTTAACGGTAAAGTAGGAAAGTAAAAAAGAAAAACAATGAATCTATTCATTCTTTTAGTGTTGGTCTTGGCAATTATCGCAATTGCGCAATTGACAAAAGTGTATGACTTATCTCGTAGTCTGAGAAATACACGTGAAGAGGAGGTATCAGTAGCAGACAATCGGTTGAATGCAAATGCATGGATCGTTTGGATGATTGCATTCTTCGCTGGTACTATTTATTTGTATGTAAAATACGGAGACTATCTCCCTGAATCAGCGTCTGAGCACGGTGTAGCGGTGGATAAGTTGATGTCTGTGAATATTTGGATGATAACGATAGTGTTTTTTATCGTTAACTATTTCTTGTTCACGTTCGCCAATAAGTACAGATTCAATCCAGCTAGAAGAGCCAAGTTCTTTGCTCATGATAACCGTTTGGAGATGATTTGGACTTTAGTACCAGGTGTTACCATGGCTTTCATCATTGTTTACGGATTGATTACTTGGAACAATATGACAGGTGCTGCATCCGCTGATGCCTTGCAAATTGAGTTGTATTCTAAGCAGTTTGACTGGACGGCTCGTTATCCTGGAGAGAACAAAGTATTTGGTGCAGCTGATTTCAATTTGATTGGAACCACCAACGGTTTGGGTTTGGTTACTGAAGAAGGAGTAGCTGCTAAATTGGCGGAAATTGATCACAATCTTGAACAAACAGAAAAAGCTATTGCTAATGGTAAGGCAGAGGGAACAATGCCAGACAGTTACATGGAGAGTTTGGAAGATCAATTGTATAAGTTAAAGCGTCACAAGCAGCGCATCTTGGACCTGAAGGAGAATGAGTTAAATGGCATCAGTCAATGGAAATCAGGTGCAGATGATAAATTGGTAAAGGGTGAGTTCCACATACCAGTTGGCCAAGAGATTGAGTTTGTTTTCCGTTCTCAGGATGTAATTCACTCTGCTTATATGCCTCATTTTAGAGCCCAGATGAACTGCGTACCAGGTGTGCCAACACGCTTTAAAATGAAGCCTACGATCACAACGGCTGAGATGAGACAAAAGCTTGGAAACGATAAATTTGATTACATCTTATTGTGTAACAAAGTATGCGGAGCTGCCCACTTTAACATGAAGATGACAGTGGTAGTTGATACTCCAGAAGATTTTGCGGCTTGGTTGGCTGAACAGAAGACGTTTGGCGGAGAGAAGAAAGATAAAAAAGAAGAAGTACCTGCGTCGCCCGCAGCTGATACTACTAAAACAATGGCATCAATTAATTAATAAATAGAGAGAGAAATGGGAGCACATTCAAACGATCACGGACATCACGAGGAAAGCTTTGTCTCAAAATATATCTTTTCTCAAGATCACAAGATGATTTCCAAGCAGTTTTTAGTGACTGCAATTTTTATGGGAATCATTGCAGTTATGTTGTCTATTTTCTTCCGCCTACAATTGGGCTGGCCGGGGGAGAAGTTCGGCATTTTAAACGCTTTCCTTGGTGACAAGTGGGCGCCAGATGGAATCTTGGATAAAAACGCTTATTTGGCCATGGTGACCATTCATGGTACCATCATGGTATTCTTTGTATTGACAGGTGGTTTGTCTGGAACTTTTGCCAACTTGCTTATTCCATTGCAAATTGGTGCACGTGACATGGCGTCTGGTTTTATTAACATGTTGTCTTATTGGTTCTTTTTGGTTTCAAGTTTAATCATGGTGGCTTCTTTGTTTGTTGAAGGTGGTGCAGCTTCAGGTGGTTGGACAATTTATCCTCCTTTATCTGCTCTTCCTCAAGCCATGCCAGGTTCTGGAACGGGAATGACTTTGTGGTTGATTTCAATGGTTCTGTTTGTTGCCTCTTCATTGTTAGGCGGACTGAACTACGTGGTTACAATTATCAATTTAAGAACAAAGGGAATGAAGATGACACGTCTTCCATTGACCATTTGGGCTTTGTTCGTTACGGCTATCCTCGGTGTTCTTTCATTCCCAGTATTGGTTTCTTGTGTGGTTTTGTTGATCATGGACCGTTCAATGGGTACTGCGTTTTATTTGTCTGACATTTTTATTCAAGGTGAGGCTTTGGATGTAACCGGTGGTTCTCCCATTCTGTTCCAACATTTGTTTTGGTTTTTGGGTCACCCTGAAGTGTACATTGTATTGTTGCCTGCTTTGGGTATCTCTTCTGAAATTATAGCCACAAACTCTCGTAAGCCAATCTTTGGTTACAAAGCGATGATTGGTTCAATCTTGGCCATCGGTTTCTTGTCATTCATTGTTTGGGGTCACCACATGTACGTTACTGGAATGAATCCTTTCATTGGTTCAGTTTTCGTATTCACCACACTTTTGATTGCCATTCCATCAGCTGTAAAAGCGTTTAACTATATCACAACTTTGTGGCAGGGTAATATCAAGTTTACACCAGCCATGTTGTTTTCAATTGGATTGGTGAGTACATTTGTGACAGGTGGTCTAACGGGTATCGTACTTGCTGACTCTGCTTTAGATGTGAATGTCCATGATACGTATTTTGTGGTAGCTCACTTCCACATTGTAATGGGTATGTCTGCCATTTTTGGTATGTTGGGTGGTATTTATCACTGGTTCCCCAAAATGTATGGTAGAATGATGAATTCGAAGTTGGGCTATGCACACTTCTGGTTAACCATGGTTTGCGGATTTGGGGTATTTTTCCCGATGCACTTTGTAGGTATCGCTGGAGCTCCCCGCCGTTACTATGACTACTCAGAGTTTGATTACTTAGATACAGTCATCAGTTTGAATCCTATGATTTCAACCTTTGCCATCATTGGTGGAGCAGCACAATTGTTGTTCTTGTTCAACTTCTTCCATAGTATTTGGTATGGTCAAAAGTCGACGCAGAATCCATGGAAATCAAACACATTGGAGTGGACTACACCAGTGGCACACATTCATGGTAACTGGCCGGGCGCTCTTCCAGAGGTTCACCGTTGGGCGTATGATTATTCCAACCCTGAGCACGAAGAAGATTTTGTTTCTCAGATAGTACCATTGAAAGCCGGTGAGCACGCTCACTAATCAAATAGAAAGTTTGAATAAAATCCGCAACATTGTGTTGCGGATTTTTTGTTTGTGTTCAATTACAATTTTCACCTTGTCACTCAGTGCTCAAAATTACCCATTGGGAGATTCGCTGAAATACCATTTGCAGTCCGAACCAAAGCCTACAGTTTACTGGACCAGTTACAATTCATTCATTACGGGGCGTCGAATAGGAATACAAGCATTAAAAGCTGGGTTAATTTTCAATAAAAGATTGACTTTTGGAGTTGGTTATCACTGGATGGAAGGAGGTGTGGATGAGTTTTTACCACAGCAAGGAAGGATGATACCGCTGAAGATGAGATATGCTTCTGTGTTTGGCGAGTTTGTGTTTTATAACAAAAACAATTGGATTGGTACTCTTCCGGTGCAGTTGGGTTGTGGCAAGTCTTTTTTGCATTGGAAAGATGATGGCGAAAATGTAAAATGGAAGGAGGGTATGGTCATTTTATATGAGCCTTCCATTTCGATAGAATATAAATTTTCTCCATGGATAGCGGTAGGTATGGGATACGGTTATCGAATTATGTTGAAGAACAATCGAGCAATCGATCAAAACTTTTATGCCCCTTTGTATGTTTTCAAGGCTAGAATACTATTTGAGGAATTGTGGGAGAGATATCAGGATAGAATCTTGACAGATTGATTTAACTTTGTATTATGTCTGAATTTGATATCCGTGCCCAAGCGGAAAATGGAGGTGATCGTGATTTTGAGCGTGCATTGCGCCCAAAGATGTTTGATGATTTTACAGGCCAACGCCAAGTTTTGGAGAATCTTCAAATATTTGTCTCTGCCGCCAAATTGCGCGATGAAAGTTTGGATCATGTTCTATTGCATGGCCCACCCGGTCTGGGAAAAACCACCTTGGCCAATATCATTGCCAATGAAATGGGCGTAGGGATAAAAACGACTTCTGGCCCTGTGCTCGATAAGCCAGCTGATTTGGCCGGATTGTTAACCAATTTGGAACCCAATGATATTTTGTTTATCGATGAGATTCATCGGTTGAGTCCAGTGGTAGAGGAGTATCTGTACTCCGCTATGGAAGATTTTAAAATTGATTTGGTGATTGATACGGGACCCAATGCACGAACCGTTCAAATTGCCCTTAATCCGTTTACCTTGGTGGGCGCGACAACACGTTCTGGATTGTTGACTTCTCCTTTGCGCGCCAGATTTGGAATCAATTCGCGTTTGTCCTATTACGACGCCCGCATTTTAACGGACATCGTAGAAAGAAGTGCTGGTATATTGGGAATTCCCATCAATGAATCGGCAGCATTTGAAATGGCCCGCCGCAGCCGTGGTACACCAAGGATAGCCAACGCATTGCTTAGGCGTGTAAGGGACTTTGCCCAAATCAAAGGTGATGGCACCATTGCCTTGGATATTACGCAAACGGCATTGAGTGCGCTGAATGTAGATACTTTTGGTCTGGATGAAATGGACAATAAAATCTTGACTTGCCTCATGGATAAATTCAATGGCGGACCTGTAGGTCTCACCACCATCGCAACGGCCGTAGGCGAGGATTCTGGCACCATAGAAGAGGTATATGAGCCATTCCTCATCCAAGAAGGATTTCTGATCAGAACACCAAGAGGAAGACAAATCACAGACAAGACCTACACCCATTTGGGCAAAGGAATCAAAAGAAATCCAGGACAGTTGTTTTAGCTATGAACCTTATTGCCCATCAACGAAGCCAAGACGTAAAAAAATGGGCCAATGAATTGGGCTTTTTAAGCTGTGGTATTGGCGTATCTGGATTTTTACGGGAAGAGGCGCCTCGTCTAGAAAATTGGTTGACCCATGGTTTTCATGGTAAAATGTCCTACATGGAACGCCATTTTGATGAAAGGTTGGACACGCAGAAATTGGTACCGGGAAGTAAGTCAGTCATCAGTTTATTGTATAACTATTTTCCTGAGAAATGTCTAAATGGGGAAGATACTAAGATTGCAAAGTATGCATATGGAGAAGATTATCATTTTGTAGTAAAAGACAAAATGAGAGTTTTGCTCAACCAGATGACTTTGAGTTGGGGAGACATAGAGGGGAGGTGTTTTGTAGACAGTGCACCCATATTGGAAAAAACTTGGGCGGCAAAGTCAGGTTTGGGTTGGATTGGAAAGAATGCCAATTTGATTCAAAAGCAAGTAGGGTCGTTTTTTTTTATTGCTGAGTTAATCATAGATATTGAATTGGAACCTGATGGACCTACTACGGATCATTGTGGCACGTGCACCAAGTGCATTGATGCGTGTCCAACGGAAGCCATTGTAGCTCCGCAGGTAGTAGATGGTAGCAAATGCATTGCCTACTTCACCATTGAACTGAAGGAGTCTATACCGGAGTCTTACAAAGGCCAATGGAATGAGTGGGTTTTTGGTTGTGATGTGTGTCAAGATGTGTGTCCTTGGAATCGGTTTTCGACTCTTCACAATGAGCCTCGTTTCAACCCCAAGTTGGAGATATTGAACAAGACACAAAAGGATTGGTTGGAAACAACAGCAGAGGACTTTAAAAAACTTACAAAAGGAACCGCATTGGAAAGGACAAAATGGAGTGGAATGATAAAAAATATTGGTCATTTAAGACCTTAGACAATTAAAGGTTGCTAATTTGCCGAAACTATTTTACATTTATAGCGTTAAAAGACCAAAACTAAATATTCCCATATGAAGAAAAGATTGATTGGTTTTGTTGTGATGAGCGGATTGGCCATGTCGGCTTTGCAGTTCACCTCATGCGGAGGATGTCAACAAAGCTCACAGCAACAGCCTCCAATGGATGCCAAAAAGGATTCCATGGACCAAGCCCGCATTGAGCAATTGAAGAAAATATTTTTCAATATTCCTTCACCTATAGAGATGGCTTCTTTGATCAAGAAAGAAGGTTACTCTTATGACAAAAAGATGTTGAATCCCGTTGAAAATGTGGATAAATACATTGGAGAGGCCAAGCAAGCCATCAATTTGGGGATTTATGGAGCTGATTTGAGTTATGCCTCCATTTTTGATCAAAAGCAAGAAAGCATGGTTTATTTTGCCGCGGCTAAAAAGCTAGCATCAGCCATGTCTATCGATGGTGGAATCAACGATTCAGTGGTCACCAAATTGGCAGAGAATCAAGACAACAGAGATAGTATCCTTACAATTGTTACTTCTGCTTATGGTGATTTAAATGGTTATTTGAAAGAGAATGATCGGATTGAGATATCAGCATTGGTTATTTCAGGGGGGTGGTTGGAAGCATTGCATTTAAGTTTACAATATGCTCAAAAAGCAAAGGGTGATGCATTGAAGACCAGAATAGGTGAGCAAAAATTGGTTTTGGAAAACTTATTGAACTACTATTCAAGTTTTGATTCCAAGCCTGTGTTGAACGATATGAAGAATGATCTTTTGGAAATTCAGAAGGTATTGAGTCAAGTAGAGATGTCGTCTCAAAAGACAACGACAACAAAAGCTGCAGATGGTGTAATGGTCATTGGAAATGGCGCTAAAACCGCTGTCAAGGATGACACCCTTAAGGCTTTAACTGAAACAGTGAAAAAGATCAGAACCAAGTACATTTCCTAATGATTAATCCAATGAAGAAAATATTTTTCTCTCTTATCCTCAGTGTATTGATGGCCTCAGGGGCCTCTGCCCAATGCAGAGCATTTACCAAGAACCGTGTGTTGCCCAACTTGTCAGGATACATTCAAAATGAAAATTACAACGCTGCTCTATTCATGGAAGGCGATGAAGCGGAAGTGTTGATGACCTTTTACGGTGGAAAAGATTATCGTCTAGTTGTGATGGCTCACCCTGTCCTTCCAGAGGTCGAGTTTGAGGTTTTGGATACCAATGATGAATTGTTGTATACCAATAAAACAGCTACCAATAAGTCTAGTTTCGATTTTAGAATGGCCAATACACAGCAATTAAAGGTGCGTGTAAGGGTTCCAGATTCTGGTGGTACCATTGTCCGTCAAGGTTGTGTTACCGTTGTCGCAGGACACAAAGAAAAATAACATTTTGTTTGAAATGTAAAAGGACCTCTGGGTCCTTTTTTTTATTCCCAAATCCAACGTATTTCACCTGCTTGAAAAACCTGAGTACCCTGGGAAATGGTCTCAATTTGTAATCTTCCCCACTCATCGACACCTATAATCTGACCAACCAAGCGTGCATCTTTGTGCAAAAATTCAATGGTTTTACCCATCTGATAAAGGTGTTGTAGGTAATGTTTGTTGATGCCGATAGGGTTATTGTGTAACATTTCCAAATGTTCCAGCAATTGCTCATGAACAATGACAAGCATTGAATCAACGCTTTCAATATTAGATCCAGCCAGGCGCATAGACGTTGCTTTACTCACTGGAAATTGCAATTGCAAGACGTTAACACCAATGCCGCATAAGGAGGACTTCACATTGTCACCTTGAATGTTGTTTTCAATTAAAATTCCTGCAATTTTCTTATCTTGAACGATGATGTCATTGGGCCATTTGATGTAAACGTCTTTTTCCAGGCATACAGAGATACTATTGCGGAGGGCCAATGCTACTGCCTGATTGTATATAAAGCTATTGGCTACTTTTAGATGGTCGAAATAAAAAATCCAGGTGGCCATTAAGTTTTGATTGGCCGCACCATGCCATGCATTGTCCCGTTGCCCTCTGCCTTGTGTTTGAAATTGCGCCGTAATGACAGACGCATGAGGCAATGTTTCCGATTTCATCAAATTGGAGGCATAGTTGTTCGTTGAGTCTACGTCAAAAAGTGAAATGCGGTTAAATTCCATCAATGGCGAAGATAAACCACATTTTTGAGGCTTGGAAGATTGTACATTTGCACAAATAATATTATGGCCAAAAAAGTAAAGAAAGCAGGTGACGAACAACTCATTGATGTGATTGTTGAAGGAATGAAAGAGGTGAAAGCAACCAACATTGTAATAATGGATCTTAGAGACATTGAGTCAGCAGTGGCCAATTATTTCGTGATTGCAACGGGAAACAGCTCCACCCAGGTTGAAGCCATAAGCAATTCAGTAGACCGATTTACGGAAGAGCATTTGGATGATAGTCCAAGACGCATAGAAGGTAAACGCAACGCCAAGTGGATTTTGATGGATTATTTTACGGTATTGGTTCACATTTTTGATGAGGAAACCCGCACATTTTATAACCTAGAGCAGTTGTGGGGTGATGCTAAGTTTAAGAGAATAGAAGAATAAAGAAATACTTCAATGGCGACAGACAAAAACAAAAAACAAAAGCCAAAAATGCCTGAGGCTCCCAAGAATGTGAATTTCTATTGGGTCTATGGTGTTATAGCGGCCATATTGATTGGTACCATGTTTTTCAATAGTTCCAGCGATGGAAGAGAAACAGATTTTGCCAGATTCAAGCAATTTGCGGATAATCATCTGATTGAAAAGTTGGAGTATGATGGCAATACCGCCATGATTTATCTGAACGCAAAGGGTCAGGACTCATTGAAAAATGAAATTAGCACAAATAACAACATGTCTCGGTTTTCGAGAAATGCTGATTATTGGTTTAATATACCGCCGGGTGATGAGTTTGTAAAAGAAATTCAAGGCACCGGGGAAAAGAATGGATTTGTTGTTCGTTATCAGCCACCCAATGAAACTGCCCAAGGATTGATCTGGTGGATTGTGATGTTGGGTGTTATGATTTTAGGATGGGTGCTCATCATGCGTCGCATGGGCGGCGGTGGCGGCGGTGGCGGACAGATCTTTAATATTGGAAAATCCAAAGCCACGTTGTTTGAGAAAGGAAAAGGAACCCAAGTTACTTTTAATGATGTTGCAGGATTAGAAGGCGCAAAAGAGGAGATTCAAGAGATTGTCGAATTCTTAAAGAACCCCAAGAAGTATACTGAGTTAGGTGCAAAAATTCCCAAAGGTGCTTTGTTGGTGGGTTCGCCAGGAACAGGAAAAACATTGCTTGCCAAGGCTGTTGCTGGAGAGGCACAGGTTCCCTTCTTCTCTTTGTCAGGAAGTGATTTTGTTGAAATGTTCGTTGGGGTTGGAGCAAGCAGAGTGAGAGATTTGTTCCGCCAAGCAAAAGAAAAAGCGCCAGCCATTATTTTTATCGATGAGATTGATGCTATTGGCCGAGCAAGAAGCAAGAACATTAATTTCGGAAGCAATGACGAGCGTGAAAATACCTTGAATCAGTTGCTCACAGAAATGGATGGATTTGGAACCAATTCAGGAGTAATTATTCTTGCAGCTACTAACAGAGCGGATATTTTGGACAAAGCCCTGTTGCGTGCAGGTCGATTTGATCGCCAGATTTATGTAGATATGCCGGATGTTAAGGAGCGTGTTCAAATATTCAATGTTCATTTGGCCCATATCAAAAAAGGAGAAGGATTGGATGTTGAATTTTTGGCCAAACAAACGCCAGGCTTTAGTGGTGCTGATATTGCCAATGTGTGCAATGAGGCCGCTCTTATAGCTGCTAGAAAAGGACATACAGAAGTGGGCAAACAAGATTTCTTGGATGCTGTGGATCGCATTATCGGAGGATTGGAGAAGAAGAATAAAATCATCTCTGTAGATGAGAAGAAAACCATTGCCTATCATGAAAGTGGTCATGCTATGGTGAGTTGGTTGTTGCGTTACGCATCTCCTTTGGTTAAAGTTACCATAGTACCGCGGGGTCGTTCATTGGGCGCTGCCTGGTATTTGCCAGAAGAGCGTCAAATCACCACCACGGAACAAATCTTGGATGATATGTGTTCCGCTTTAGGTGGAAGAGCAGCAGAGGAGATTGCATTTGGAAAAATCTCTACAGGCGCTTTGTCTGACCTTGAGAAAGTAACCAAGCAGGCTTATGCCATGGTGAGCATTTACGGATTGAATGAGCGCATCGGTAACCGAAGTTATTATGATAGTTCTGGAGAATCTCAATTTCAAAAACCCTACAGTGAAGAAACGGCAAGAATCATTGATGAAGAAGTAAGCAAAATTATCGAGACAGCTTATTTGAAGGCCAAGGAACTGCTTAGTGCGCACAAAGGTCAATTGGATCAGTTGGCGGGTAAACTTTTGGAAAAAGAGGTCATCTTCAAAGATGACTTGATAGAGGTTTTGGGTCCTAGACAGTGGGAAGAAGAAGCGAAAGAGATGGATCAAGTATCTACTGCGCCAATACTTGAGGAAAAAGGTGGAGCAGCCACTTCAGAAACCGAAGTCAAAGAATCCGATGCAGCGAGCGATGTTCAGAATTCATCAGAAGCTGACCACCAAGACAAAGCACCGGATACCAATGAGTAACCTAGTTGTTCGATCCATAACAGGCTTATTCTTTGGATTGGCCATGATTGGGGCTTTTTTATGGGGACCAACAGCCACAGCGCTTTTGTTTCTTTTGTGGGTATTTGTAGGTTCTCATGAATTCTATCAGCTGACAGGTGCGTCATCACACCGTGCCTGGGGTGGAATTGTATTGGGTGTAACCTTTTACATCTTTTTCTTTCTCATTGGTTCAGAGGTTTTGACTTATCAAGATTTGGTTTTTTTGTTGCCTGTCTTTGTTTTGTTGATGACCTTGGAGTTGGTGGTGCTAAGGCCGCATTTCGCTATGGATTTTGCGCGCGTTTTAATGGGTTGGGCGTACGTCGCATTGCCCATGTCTTTGGTGAGCTCCTACGCCTTTATTCCCGGTGAATACACCCCTTGGTTGCCCATTACTTTTTTTGCCATGCTTTGGGTCAATGATTCAGGAGCCTACTTTGTTGGCCGAGCATTTGGAAAAACGAAACTTTTTGAAAAAGTATCTCCTAAAAAAACGTGGGAAGGTTTTGTGGGCGGGTTGTTAGCGACCATCCTCTGTGGCGTAGGATGCAGTCAAATACCCATGATACAAAGTGATTTGTTTTTAATGACAACATCTCATTGGATTGTTTTGTCATTGATCATTTCCATTTTTGGCACCATTGGTGATTTAATAGAATCACATTTGAAAAGAACTGCCAACGTCAAGGATTCAGGAGTATTGATTCCAGGACACGGTGGTGTATTGGATCGATTTGACGGATATTTGATGGCCATGCCCATGGCATACACTTTTGTTTATTTAATTTATCGCATATGACCATTCACAAGGAAGGTAGAGGTTTGATAATCATTACAACGCTCATTTTGGGATTGGTTGTATTTTGGGACAAACAAACAGAGGGTTTGTTTTGGATAAAATTATTGATCACGGCTGCTGTGATTTTTTTCTGGATAGCCTTTCTTCAGTTTTTTAGATTGCCCAAAAGATCGAATGGTGCTCAAACCAATGAATTGGTAGCGCCTTGCGATGGAAAGGTGGTGGTCATCGAAGAAGTTGAAGAGCCTGAGTATTTCAAGGACAAAAGAATTCAAGTCTCCATTTTCATGTCACCCATTAATGTGCACGCCAACTGGACACCCGTTGGAGGTGAGGTGACATATGTGAAGTACCATCCAGGAAAATTTTTGGTGGCATGGCACCCCAAAAGTTCTACGGACAATGAGCGCACTACAGTTGTTGTAAAAGCCAATAATGGTAAGGAAGTGCTTTTCCGTCAAATAGCAGGTGCCGTGGCAAGAAGAATTTGCTATTACGTAAAGCCAGGTCAGACCCTTTCGCAAGGTGAGGAATTTGGCTTTATTAAATTTGGAAGTAGGGTGGATTTGTATTTTCCCATGGGGACAGATATTCGTTGTAAAATCGGAGATGTCACCATTGGCAATGAAACGGTTATTGCTGCTTGGTAATGGAACAAGACAATTTACAGAAATAAAAAAGGGGCTCAAGGCCCCTTTTTATATCTTTCATTGAGCATTACTTGATGAATTCAGCATCTTTAATTGTGGTACTAACAGCATTTACGCAAAGCACAGGAATTTGAGCGTCATTGTTGATCACTTGCTGCTCCTCAGATGAACTGAACATACCCATGAAGCCACTCTCATGAGAATTAACGATACAAATCAAATCCGCTTCAATAGCTGCAGCATACTTAATCATTGACTTCACAAAAGATTTGTTTTCAGTAATTTCTACGTCATAATCAATACCGCGTCCTTCTAAGTATTCTTTGGCAAATGCAAGATTGCGTTCCAATTGATTTCTCAAGAACTCATCCGTTTCATTGGGTGATACCAAATAAACTTTTGAATTGAAATACTTGGCCATATTGCCGACAGAAGTCAATTTCTGCTTGGTCTCCTTTTGCAGGTCCATTGGAACTACCAATTTGTGGTATCCGTGTGGACGAATCGTTCTTTCTTGGGTAACAATAAATGGCACCAATGATTCTGTAACAATTTTCAAAGCACGGCTTCCAGTTAAGAATTGCATTCCTCTGATACCATGAGTTCCCATGATAATCAAGTCGGCTTCCATTTCTGAAGAAACCTTATCAATGTCCTCAAAAATATTTCCAATGCGCACGATGGTTTCAATGTTTTCACCTTTCTCTGAGCGCACCCACTCTTTCAATGCATTCATCTTGGCTTTTGCTTCAGCCACTTGAAATTTGTTGTCAATGATGTGTGTAACATAAACCGTTGCTTTGATGGTCTTTCCCATAACCAATGCATGGTCCAATGCCACTTCACTAACTCGTGTAAAGTCATATGGGGTAATAATCTTCTTTTCCATATTCATAAATTTCTTCAAAAATACGGATAAAAAAACAAAGATTAATCAGTTTTAACGACTTCCATAAAGGAAAGAATCAGCTGTAAAAATTCTTGTGGTGCCTCAGCATGGACCCAATGTCCAGCTTTTTCGATGGTTTGGAATGTTGCCTTTGGGAATAGATTCAATATGGACGAATGATCAGTTGCTAAAACATAATTGGACTTACCACCGGCAAGGAAAAGGGTATGGATTGGAACATTTAAGTGGGGCAGGGCAGACAGAATTTGCTCTATACATTCTTCCAGAACAAGAGCATTGAATCGCCATGCCAATTTGCCTTCGTCTATCCAATACATGTTTTTAAGTATGAATTGTTGGGTAGAGAAATCTGGAATGAAAGGTGCTATGCGTGTTTCAGCCTCCTTTCTACTGGTGCAGCGTTCTATATCTACCGCATGAATGGCACCAAATACGGGGCCATGGTGCGGAGGATATGCTTTGATTCCCATATCTATAACCATCAACTTAACCACCTTTTCAGGATATGCTTGCGCAAAATACATGGCCGTTTTACCTCCCATAGAATGTCCCAAAACATAAGCGCGTTCAATACCCAATGATTCCATTGTTTCATTTACATCTTCAGACATGACAGAATAATTCATCTCATCGGAGTGTCCGCTGTGTCCATGATTTCGCTGGTCAATCAATGTAACCTTGAACCATTGACTCAAGTATTTGGCATGCGTTTGCCAGTTGTCTCCAGAACCAAATAGGCCGTGAAGAATAATCAAATCCCCACCTGTTTCTCCAATTGTTCTTGAATACAGCCTCATAAGTAACTTGGTTTTAATTGATGCAAATACATTTTCACCGTGTTGTCTAAACCGAAATACAAAGCATCTGAAATAAGCGCATGACCAATGGAAACCTCATCAAGAAAAGGAACCTGTTCTGCAAAAAAGCGCAGATTTTCTAGCGACAGATCATGACCAGCGTTGATACCAAGTTCCAGTTGATGAGCAACGAGTGCGGCGTTTTTATAAGGCAATATCGCTTGATCGCGATTTGAGTTGTATTTTAAAGCAAAAGATTCAGTGTACAATTCCACTCGATCTGTACCCGTTTTTTTTGCACCCTCAATTTGAGCTTCTATAGGGTCAACAAATATGCTTGTCCTGATTCCGTTTTTTTTAAACTCACCAATGATATCTCTTAAAAAGTTAGCGTGTTTGATGGTATCCCAACCCGCATTAGAGGTCAGAGCATCGGGAGCATCAGGCACCAAAGTAACTTGATGCGGCTTGGCTTGAAGGACTAGGTCAACAAAAGAGGTAGTGGGATTCCCTTCAACATTCAGTTCCGTTTTGACTATGTTTTTCAACTCAAAAACATCCTGGTACCGGATGTGTCTTTCATCAGGTCTGGGGTGCACTGTAATACCATGGGCTCCAAAAGACTCTATTTTTTCAGCTGCTTTTAGGATATCAGGGGTGTTGCCTCCTCTGGCATTTCGAATGGTGGCTATTTTATTTATGTTGACACTTAACTTAATCATGATGGCGCAAAAATGCGGCTAAATACATTTAACTTCAATTGTTTTTTAAAATTTTGAAAGTGGAGTGATTCTTTTCCTTTCTTTGCCTTGAATATGAAAACGGCCTCCCAAATTATCGATACGCAACTTCCTACCTTGGGAGAGGATTTTGATATTACTTTGGCATTGCGCTGGATGGATGAATGCAGTGTGAATGAGTTGCCTGTTGTAGTGAATGGAGAGTTTAAGGGATTGGTGAGTGAGAATCAATTGCTGGACATTGACAACGAAGATACTTTTATCATGCCAGCGCTTTCTGTCTGGCATGTAGGGTCTGATGATCACTTTTTTTCAATGGTTCATCAATTTGCCCGATACCAAACATCGATAGCCCCCGTCATTGGTAAAGACAATGCTTATTTGGGATGTGTCACAAGAGAAGATTTGGTGGATTTATTGAATGACATGACTTCAGCACATATTGATGGAGGAGTGGTGTTATTGGAGATGGCACCCAGAGATTATACGCTTCAGCAGATAGCACGAATTGTTGAAGAAAATGACGCCAAGATTTTGACGTTGTTTGCCTATCCCAACGAGCGCGGTATGACTGAAGTTGTGTT
Source organism: Chryseobacterium gleum (assembly GCA_945878635.1). Lineage (GTDB taxonomy): Bacteria > Bacteroidota > Bacteroidia > Flavobacteriales_D > Sanyastnellaceae > CAMCTV01. The sequence goes on from CAMCTV010000006.1 coordinate 33,460, forward strand.
GAAGTTGGATTTGAAAAATGTGAACGCCATTATCCGCAGTTTGGAGCGATTTGAATACCGGGTGCGCGCCACCTTCCAACATCCTGAGGCCAACATTGACTTATTGGATCGTTATGATACATTGATGCGTTTTTTAGACGAGGATTAATTCATGAAGATTTTTTTATATACCCGAAAGGTGGATATGGACCACTTTGAGTACATCAATCAGTGGGTGGAATTTTTAATCAGAAGGGGATGTCAATTGTTTGTTCAAGAGAATTTTTTATCCATAAATTTAAGCTTTTCCCCTTGGAGAGAATACTTTCAAGTTGTATCAGAAAACAACCAAATTGAAGATGTTGATTTGGCTGTCGGCATTGGTGGTGACGGAACCCTCCTTGAGTTATCAAGGTTTATTGGCAACTACCGAATCCCAATTATTGGTGTAAATACAGGTCGTCTGGGATTTCTATCTGTAGTTCAATTGCATCAGGCCAAAGAGAGTTTTGAATGGATATTAAACCAAGAGTTTGAAATTGAGCACAGGAGTTTTATCTCTATTGCACAATCCGATAATGAAGAAGCCACTTTTCCAAATGCGTTGAATGAGGTGGTTATTGTAGGTTATCCGCACAATACGATGATTGCTGTTCACGCTTATGTCAACGACAGGTTCTTAGCTACCTATTGGGCAGATGGTCTGATGTTGGCCACACCCACAGGATCAACAGCGTACTCTTTGAGTTGCGGTGGTCCCATTGTATCCCCAGACACCAATAGTTTTATCATTACTCCCATTGCTCCGCACAATTTGAATGTTCGTCCGCTCATAATCCCAATGTCTCAAAAGGTTACGTTTATTCCAGAGAGCAGAGAGGGAAAATTTATGATGAATATTGATGGTCAAGGTCATTTGATTCACAGCGGAGCGCGCATAGTTATGGAACGTGCACAAAATGAGCTGCGGTTGGTCAAGCTCAAGGGCTCTGATTTTTTTGATACCATTAGAAACAAGATGGGTTGGGGTTTTGATCAGCGCAATTGATTTTCATATTTTGCGTTACCTTAGTAGCATGAAGTCATGTCGCATCATATTCATTTGCATTACACTGATTGTTCAATGTGATTTTTTGATGGCGCAAACCAATCGAAAAAATAAAAGCCATGAATTGGGTTTTAATTTTGGTGGAGGCTATTACATAGGTGAAATTAACCCCAACTATGAGAATGTATTGAGGAATGCCAAGTTTAGCTTTGGAATGAGTTACAAACGATTCTTCAGCAAGAGGTGGGGACTTCGTGCATCAGCCATGTATGGCAGTACTGAGGCGTGGGATAAGAATAGTTCGGACCCAATGTTGCAATATCGCAATTTGAATTTTAGAAATCGATTTTATGAGTTTGGTTTGATGGGTGAAATTAATTTTTTTGACTATCAAATGAATTCAAAAAACTGGATTACACCCTACATGTTTGGTGGAATGGCTTATTACATGATGAACCCGGAGGGTTTTTATCAAGGAGGGTGGATTCCTTTGCAGACCATGTATACAGAGGCCCAAACGCCGGCCAATCAATATAAATTAAATGGCCTATCCATGCCATTTGGTGTAGGTTTAAAATTCAATATTTTGGGGGCAATGGGAGTTTCATTTGAATGGAGCATGCGCAAAACGTGGACAGATTATTTTGACGATGTCTCTGGTTTGTATCCAGATAAGCAATTTCAAATGGCACAATATGGTCCGCTGAGTGCAGGACTGTCTGACCCCTCAAGTCAAGGACAAATTGCATTGGGTAATGGAGTCTTTACCAATGACAATATTCAGCGTGGCGAACCCTCAAGCAATGATCATTATGGGTTCTTTCTTGCGTCGTTGATGATTAGATTGGATAAACCAGCCACCAATTGCTTCAAATAGGTGGTTTCTTTTTACTTTTGCCCGTTAGAATTCACGTGAGCCAGACTTTATTTGACCATATCAATCAGGAACAAGTTCCTCAGCATGTAGCCATTATCATGGATGGCAATGGGCGTTGGGCGAAACAACAAGGCAAAGACCGTGTATTTGGCCATTTCCAAGGTGTTGAGTCAGTAAGGAATGCTGTTAAGGCGGCCATCAAAACCCACGTCAAGTATTTAACGCTCTATGCATTCTCCACAGAAAATTGGAATAGGCCAAAAGAGGAAGTAGATGCGTTAATGGAATTGTTGGTCAATACCATTTTGAAAGAAGTTCCATCCCTCAATGAGCAAGGAATAAGATTGCGTTTCATCGGTGATAGAGAAAGCCTTCCCGCTTCATGTGTTTCAGCAATGATGGAGGCTGAGGATTTGACATCACACAACAATACACTGCATTTGATATTGGCCCTAAGTTACAGCGCCCGATGGGAGATTACCCAAGCGGTGAAAAGGATGATCGATGACAATGTGAAAAGCAAGGAAGTTACTGATGCTTTGTTTTCAAGTTATTTGGACACCAAAGACATTCCTGATCCTGAGTTGCTCATTAGAACAAGTGGAGAATTGCGCATTAGCAATTTTTTGCTTTGGCAAATCGCCTATGCAGAGCTATTTTTCACCCAGGCTTTTTGGCCCGATTTTAATGAAGAACTATTTTTTGAAGCTATACTTTCTTATCAAGGCAGAGAACGTCGTTTTGGCAAAACCTCTGATCAAATGAAACCGACAGCATGAAACAATTTTTGATTTCTACCTTTCTGTTGGTAGCATTTATCTTTTCAGATACTTTGGTCACCAAAGGACATTCCCAAAAAGTCATTGGTGGGGATATTGGATACGCTGAACCATTGAAATATAAACTGTCCGGGCTGACAGTGATGGGTACGGAATTTACAGATGCCCAAGCCATCAAAGTTTTTTCAGGATTGGAGGAGGGGAAAGAAATCATGGTTCCTGGGGATGCCATTACCGATGCGATAAGAAAGTTGTGGAAACAAAAACTATTTAAGGATATTCAAGTCAAGGTAGCTGAAGTGAGAGGCTCAGAGATTTTTTTGGTTATTGAGGTGAAGGAGATGGAGCGTTTGGGTACTTTCAGATTTGAAGGAATCAAAAAATCAGAAGCAGACAATATCAGAGAAAAATTGGACTTGAGATCCGGCAGGGTTTGCGACGAGAATTTAAAAATGACAGCCAAAAATGAAATCATTGATTACTATGTTGACAAGGGTTTTTTTAGTGCAACCGTCAATATTTCAGAGACACCGGATCCCATTGTAAAGAATGGTGTGCAATTGACTTTCAATATCCAAAGAGGTGAGCGGGTTAAGTTGGAAGAAATTGTGTTTCAAGGCAACAATCTGATGGATTCTAAAAAGCTTGCGCGGAGTATGAAAAATACCAAGAAACAAGCTTGGTGGAGATTCTGGAAGGCTTCAAAGTTTATTCAAAAAGATTTTGAGGAAGACAAAGCTGCAATTGTTGCCAAATACAACAAGGATGGATTTAGAAATGCTAAAATTGTCAAGGATAGCTTATATAAAGTGTCTGATGATCGAATGGTGTTGCTATTGAAACTGGAAGAGGATAAAAAATTCTATTTCGGAGAAATCACTTTTGTAGGAAACACCAAGTATCAGCGTTCTACCTTGGATAGTGTATTGAGCATCAAGAAAGGGGATTTGTACAATTTAGAATTGTTGAATTCACGATTGAGTTTTAATCCCAATGGCAGGGACATCAGTTCTTTGTATACTGATGATGGATATCTGAATTTCTATGCTTACCCCTTGGAAACATTGGTATTGCCAGATACAATAAATGTTGAGGTGCGCATGGGTGAAGGCAAGCAATTTAGAATTGGAGATGTCAATGTAAGCGGGAACACCAAGACCAATGATCACGTTATCTATCGTGAAATTAGAACCAGGCCTGGCGATCTTTTTAATCGTTCAGACCTGATGCGTTCTCAGCGAGAATTAAATGCCATGGGTTTCTTTAATCCCGAGGCTTTTGATATTAGAACCAATCCCAACCCAGACAAGGGGACTGTTGATTTGGAGTATGTCGTAGAAGAGAAACCCAGTGATCAAATTCAATTGAGTGGAGGTTGGGGTGGAGGCCGTGTAGTAGGCTCATTGGGACTTACTTTCAACAATTTTTCTTTGCGCAACATCGGAAAAAAAGACGCTTGGACACCGCTGCCTTCAGGCGACGGTCAGCGACTTTCCATCAATGCCGTTTCAAACGGGATTTTCTTTCAATCTTACAACTTCTCTTTTACAGAGCCTTGGCTAGGAGGAAAAAAACCGAATTCACTTACATTCTCTGCCTACCACTCAGTGCAGAGCAATGGACAGAAAAAGTTCATCAATGATGAATTGAACCCCAATCGTCAATCATTGATTATCACTGGAGCTTCTTTTTCTTTTGGACAGCGTTGGCAGAGACCAGATGACTGGTTCATTTTCCAAAGCGGTATTACCTATCAGCACTTTGATTTGAATCGATATGGATCATTCTTCAGTTTCTCTCAAGGCTATTCCAATATTTTATCGGCCAATTTCACGATAGAACGCAATTCAGTATCTGACCCCATTTACCCAACATGGGGATCAAAGATCACGCTCACCACCAAGGCTACTTTGCCTTATACACTCATTGGAGAAAAAATTCAGGGTAAAGAGTATGATTACGCCAATATGACGGATCAAGAAAAGGTGGATTGGGTGGAATTCTACAAGGTTAAATTCACAGCCAAGTGGTACACTGCATTGAATAAGCACAAGACCAATAAGTTTGTATTAAATACCAATGTTGGTTTTGGTTTCTTGGGTGCGTATAATCAGGGTCTGGGGCAGTCTCCGTTTGAAAGATTTTATTTGGGTGGTGTATTCTTGAGTGGTTTCTTGCTGGACGGACGTGAAATAGTTAACCTACGTGGTTATGATGATTTGTCCTTAACCACACCTTCAGACCGTGTTGGAGCCCCTGCCATTACAAAATACAGCTTGGAATTGCGTTATCCATTGACCACCAATCCCAGTGCTACAATTTATGCGCTTACCTTCCTAGAAGGTGGGCGAACTTGGGCGGATTTCTCCAACTATGACCCCTTTAATTTGTACAAATCAGCCGGTGCGGGATTGAGAATATTCCTCCCTATGTTTGGTTTATTGGGATTTGATTATGGTTGGAGATTGGATGAGATTAATAAATATCCCAATATGGCCAAAGGGCAATTCCATTTTTCTATTGGCATGAATCTTGGCGAACTCTAAACAATATCGTAAATTGCAGAACGTTAAAGCGCCAATGAAAAATTTAATTCTTTCCATCGTTGTTTGTTTAAGCGCCTTGATGGTGTCTGCACAGAAATTTGGTTACGTTGATTCCAAATACATTTTAAGTCACGTACAAGCCTATGCAGATGCGCAAGCAGAGATCGATCAGATGAGTGCTGATTGGCAAAAGGAAATCGAGCAAAAGTATGAGTCCATTGAAAAAATGGAAAAGGCCTATCAAGCGGAGAAGATCTTGCTAACGGGCGAAATGAAAAAGAAGCGTGAGGAAGAGTTGGAAGAAAAACGGAAAGAGGCCCGAGAGTTGCAGAAGAAACGCTTTGGTGTTGAAGGTGATTTGTTTAAAAAGCGTGAAGAGTTGATTAAACCCATTCAAGATGAAATTTATACAGCCATTCAAGAAGTTGCCAGTCAGGGTGGTTTGATGGTCATATTTGATAAGGCCACTAATAGCAATATTTTATACTCCAATCCCAAACATGACGTGAGCGATAAGGTCTTAAAGAAAATGGGATTAAAACCAGGAGAAACCAATGATGGCGGTGAGGGAGAAGAAGAGGAAGGAGGAGAGGAAAAATCAGGAACAGGAAAAGAAAAAACAGGGACAGGAACCAAACCTACTGGGAACAAACCCGGCACAACCAACACAAAAAGAAATCCATAATCGTTTATAAATTAGAATACATGAAAAAGTTAAGTTTGTTCGTAGTCGTTTTATTCAGTGCAGTAGTCATGAATGCTCAAAAAGTAGGTCATACCGATGGGCAAGTGCTTTTGTTCTCCATGCCAGAAATTACAAAAGTCAATGCTGATTTGGAAAAAATATCAGGTGATTTTAGCAACACCATGAATGAGATGCAAAAGGATTATCAAACCAAGTTGCAAGAGTTTGAGGCCAATAAGACAACATGGCCGGAGGCTATTCTTCAATCCAAGTACAAAGCCATTATGGACTTAGAAAAGAACATGACTGACTTTGAGCAAACAGCCAATACGGAATTAGAGAAAAGCAGAAATGATTTGTTGCAACCGTTGATTGAGAAAATTGGCAAAGCCATTGAGGATGTTGCAAAGGAAGAGGGATATTCTTATGTAATTGATGCAAGCACTGGAGTACTTTTATACCGTGGTGGAGATGATTTGACTGATAAAATCAAAGCAAAATTGGGTATTCCATTGACTGCTCCAACAGAGGTTAAGCCTACTCCTGCTCCTAAGAACTAATGCCCCATTCCGGACCAATAGGAATCTTTGATTCGGGCATTGGAGGAATGACGGTGGCGCAAGCCATTCGTAAAGCTCTGCCCAACGAGCGTTTTATTTACTTTGGTGACACTGCTCATCTACCATACGGAGACAAGTCCCCAGAGAGTATAAGACACTACGCAGCGCGCATTACGCAGTATTTGATAGATCAAAAATGCAAGGCCATTGTGATTGCATGCAATACAGCTAGTGCACACGCCTTCAAAACGGTATGTGATGTTGCAGGTCCACATGTTCCCGTGATCAATGTGATTGATCCTGTTGCACAATACGTAGCAGGGAAATTCAAGAAACAGAATATAGGTGTCATAGGTACCAAGGGTACTATTGCATCTAGGGTGTACGTGAATCGAATTGAAAAACTGAATAAATCATTAAAAGTAATTTCCAACGCCACACCGCTTTTGGCATCGATGATTGAGGAGGGTTTTTACAACAACAAGATTTCGCAAACCATCATCAATAGCTATTTGTCCAAGCCCAATTTCAAGGACATTGATGCGCTTATTTTGGCGTGTACCCATTATCCATTGATTCGTAAAGAGGTTGATTTGTATTACAAGAAAAAAATTGAAATCATTGACAATGGCGAGGTAGCCGCGACTGCGCTCAAAGAGGCTTTGATCAATAAAGACTTATTGAACAACCGAAAAGCCAAAGCCAAGGATGTTTTTGTAGTCTCTGATTATACAGCAGCATTTGAACTCTCTACCAAAATATTTTTTGGAGAAAAAGTGGTTTTGAAAACGGCTAGAATCTGGAAGTAATTATTTCCCTACGGCGTAATCAGCAAGGTACTGAAAAGGTTTTGTAAGCTCTCCCAAATAGGTTTCCATTCCACCTTTAATCATTGCGTTGTCCTCTTCTAATAATGCTGGAATAACGAAGTTAATCATTTCATCTCCAAAATCTTCAGATGCATCTCTTGGAAGTTCGCAGGGCAGGTTGTCGACGGACATTACCATTATGGAATTTTCCTTTTTCCAATCACACTCTTGTTGATCTATAGGACAATATCCAAAAAACGGTTCTGCAATCGTACTGGCTTTGATAGTCGAAGCTATAGGGCCATTGACATCACAACTGATGTCTGCAATCACCTTACAACAGTTGTCGGGGCTAGCCAAATCAGCCGAAGTAATCAGCAACGGATTTCCTGATTTCCAAAGATGACAGGCAAAGTATACATCGGCATTCTTCACCCAATTCATTAAAACACTTTTGTACAATTCAGGGGATTGGTAAAATTCTCTTTTGTCAAATCCACCATCTGAAATGCGTTGGTAATATTGGTGGGTATCCAGATGCGTATAGATATTTTCAGAACCTTGATAATTATGAAATTCTTCAGGAGAGACCAATTGAAGATTAAAACGCTGAATCATTTCTTCAGCACCATGACCAACCCTTCCATAACCAGTTACTACAGCTTTGATCGGCCTTTTGAATAATTCATCATTGATGTGGGACTCCATTTCTGCGCGATCATGACATGAAATGGGAGAGGGTAGTTGAAACCAGTTGTGTTTTATGCCAAGCGCACGGAAGCCCTCAAATACACCAACAATACCTGCATATCGGCCAAAACCGATTACCCTTTTGCCTTTGTCATCCTTTAATACCTCGTAATCTATGAGCGTAATTTTCTTCTCCATTATAGCTCTTAACAGTTTGGCATTGTAGGGCTGTTTTTTGATGGTATGGGAGAAAAAAAGATATGTCTTTTCTGAGATGAGTTGATCAATGGGAACTTCTTTAACACCTATCAAGACATCACAATCTGTGACGTCATCTACAACAGCAAAGTCTAAATCCAAATACTCTTGGTTTGTGAATTTTCTAATGGCGCTGGATTGTGCAACGATGGTAATATTGGGATGCTTCTCCATTACTTGCTTACATTGTTCAGGTGTAAGCGCAACACGAAAGTCAGGAGGCGTTTTCCCCTCTTTGATTAATCCTATTTTTAAGTTTTTCATATATGCTGTCATTGAGCGTCGCAAAAATAAGTCTTGCCAGCCTCAGAAAGCACAATATTTAAGCTGCAGCGGAATTCTTTTTGGCTACTTGTTTGTTGGCGTATGCGACAGCGGCTTCTCGCACCCACGCCCCATTGTCATAGGCGTTCTTGCGGGTGGCCACTCTCTGCTTGTTGCAAGGGCCGTTTCCTTTTACCACTTCATTGAATTCAGTCCAATCAATTTCACCAAAATCATAGTGACCTCTTTCTTCATTCCATTTCAAATGAGGATCGGGCAAAGTGAGCCCCAAATATTCAGTTTGAGCCACCGACATGTCCACAAATTTTTGTCTCAACTCATCATTGCTGTGGCGCTTGATTCTCCAAGTCATGTTTTGAGAACTATGGGCAGAATGCTTATCACTAGGACCAAACATCATTAAACTGGGCCACCACCAACGATTCAATGCATCTTGTGCCATTTGTTTTTGAGCAGGTGAGCCTTTGGCCAATGCGATCATGATCTCATAGCCTTGTCTTTGATGGAAAGATTCCTCTTTACAAATTCTGATCATGGCTCGGCTATATGGACCATAACTGGTGCGTTGCAATGATACTTGGTTAACAATAGCAGCACCATCAACCAACCAACCAATGGCGCCGATATCAGCCCAAGAGAGTGTAGGGTAGTTGAAAATACTCGAGTATTTTGCCTTGCCTGTGTTCAGTTCGTCAATGAGCGTATCCCTGTCTACACCAAGTGTTTCAGCAGCGCTATACAAATACAAACCATGTCCGCCTTCGTCTTGAACTTTGGCCAA
>CAMCTV010000007.1 GCA_945878635.1 Chryseobacterium gleum
CACTGCTCACGTAGAGTATTCTACGGCTAATCGTCACTATGCTCACGTTGACTGTCCAGGTCACGCTGACTATGTGAAGAACATGGTTACTGGTGCTGCTCAAATGGACGGAGCTATCTTGGTTGTAGCTGCAACAGATGGTCCTATGCCACAAACACGTGAGCATATCTTGTTGGGTCGTCAGGTAGGTGTTCCTCGTATCGTTGTATTCATGAACAAAGTGGATATGGTTGACGATGCTGAGTTGTTGGATTTGGTTGAAATGGAAATCCGTGAGTTGTTGTCTTTCTATGAGTATGATGGAGACAACACACCAATCATCCGTGGTTCTGCCTTGGGTGCATTGAACGGTGAACCATCTTGGGTAGCTAAATTAATGGAATTGATGGATGCAGTTGATACTTGGATTCCAATTCCTCCTCGTGAAGTTGACAAGCCTTTCTTGATGTCAGTTGAAGACGTATTCACCATCACTGGTCGTGGTACTGTTGCAACTGGTCGTATCGAGCGTGGTGTAATCAACACTGGTAACGAGGTTGATATCATTGGTTTCAATTCAGAGAAGTTGAAGTCAACTTGTACTGGGGTTGAGATGTTCCGTAAGATCTTGGATCGTGGAGAAGCTGGTGACAACGTAGGTTTGTTGTTGCGCGGTGTAGATAAGGCTGATATCCGTCGTGGTATGGTTATCGCTGCTCCAGGTTCAATCACTCCTCACACTGATTTCAAAGCTGAGATCTATGTATTGAAGAAAGAAGAAGGTGGACGTCACACTCCATTCCACAACAAATACCGTCCTCAGTTCTATTTCCGTACAACAGACGTTACCGGAGAAATCAACTTAGAGGCTGGTCGTGAGATGGTATTGCCTGGTGACAACGTATCTATCACTGTTAAGTTAATCGCGCCAATCGCGATGGACAAAGGATTGCGTTTCGCTATCCGTGAAGGTGGTCGTACAGTTGGTGCTGGTCAGGTTACTGAAATCATCGCCTAATTGAATTGCAAATATCAAGTGAAGGTGGCTCCTCGGAATACCACCTTCACTTTGGTGTTTAATAACTACAATTAATAAACGGGCATAGTTCAATGGTAGAATAGCGGTCTCCAAAACCGTTGATCTTGGTTCGAATCCAGGTGCCCGTGCAAAAGAGAAAAAACAATGGCTGACATCAAAACATATATCTCAGAATCTTACAATGAGTTGATGACCAAGGTAACTTGGCCAACTTGGTCAGAGTTACAGGAAAGTACTGTATTGGTATTTATCACAACAATTGTTTTAACCCTTTCCATTTTTTTGATGGATTTTATTTTTGGCGTTAGTGGTGATTCTACATCCACATGGAAGGGTGTAGTTGGTTTTATCTATTCATTTCTCCAATAACATTTCCATGAGCGATATCGAAAAAAAATGGTATGTAGTCCGTGCCATAAGTGGTAAGGAGAAAAAGGTGAAGGAATTCATCGAGAGTGAAATCAAAGCCAGAGGGATGCAGGATTATGTATCTCAAGTACTTATTCCTACAGAGAAGGTGTTTCAAATCCGCAACGGAAAGAAGATTAGTAAGGAAAGAAGTTATCTACCAGGCTATGTTCTTATTGAAGCCAATTTGATTGGAGAGATTCCTCATATTATTCGTAATATTACCAATGTTATTGGATTCTTAGGCGCTGAGAAAAGAGGAGAGCCCATTGCTTTGCGCATTTCTGAAGTCAACAGGATTTTGGGTAAGGTAGATGAGTTGGCGGAAAGTTCTGAAGAATTGAACATCCCATTCGTAGTGGGTGAGAGTGTGAAAGTGATTGATGGACCTTTCAATAATTTCTCTGCGATCATTGAGGAAATCAATGAGGAGAAGAAGAAGTTGAAAGTGAGTGTCAAGATTTTTGGTAGAAAAACTCCTTTGGAGTTGAGCTACATGCAGGTAGAAAAAGAAAGTTAGAAACAAAAGCGTGTCTCAGTTGCATTGTAACTTTTTAATGTTACGAAGCTTCCCTTTGCAACTAGAGAACGGATGATTAAATAAATAATAAAATGGCGAAAGAAATAGCTGGATTTGTAAAACTGCAAATCAAAGGTGGCGCCGCAAACCCTTCACCGCCCGTAGGACCTGCATTGGGTTCTAAAGGTGTAAACATCATGGAGTTCTGTAAGCAGTTCAATGCTAGAACACAAGATAAAGCTGGAAAGGTTTGCCCAGTGCTGATTACAGTTTATGCTGACAAGTCTTTTGACTTTGTTATCAAAACTGCACCAGCCGCGACACAGTTGATGGAAGCATCGAAAGTGGCCAAAGGATCAGCAGAACCTAACCGTAAGAAAGTAGGAACTGTGACCTGGGATCAAGTTCGTGCTATCGCAGAAGACAAGATGCCTGATTTAAACTGCTTTACCATCGAATCAGCAATGAGCATGGTAGCTGGAACAGCAAGAAGCATGGGTATTCAGGTTACAGGAGACCGCCCATTTTAATCTAAAAAACTGAGAAATGGCAACGATTACAAAGAACCGAAAAGCAGTAGCAGGGAAGTTTGACGCCAATAAGGCTCACACCTTGTTAGAAGCTGCTAATGTGGTGAAAAGCATCACCACCACCAAGTTCGATGCATCAGTGGATATCGCAGTTCGTCTCGGTGTAGATCCAAAGAAATCCAACCAAATGGTTCGTGGAACGGTATCTCTTCCTCACGGAACAGGTAGAACCGTTCGTGTTTTGGTATTGTGTACTCCCGATAAGGAGGCAGAAGCCAAGGCAGCGGGAGCAGATCACGTTGGTTTGACGGAGTACATCGACAAGATTAAAGCGGGATGGACCGATGTTGACGTTATTATTACCACACCCAGCGTAATGGGTCAGGTGGGAGCCTTAGGTAGAATTCTCGGACCACGAGGATTGATGCCTAACCCCAAAACCGGAACAGTTACGATGGATGTCGGCAAAGCAGTTACTGAGAAAAAGGCAGGTAACATTGATTTCAAAGTGGACAAAGCAGGTATCGTTCATGCTAGCATCGGACGTGTAAGCTTTGATTCCCAAAAGTTGGCTGAAAATGCCCAAGAACTTTTAGGTACCATCATGAAGCTTAAGCCCTCAGCTGCAAAAGGCACTTATGTAAAGAGCATTTATTTGTCCTCTACCATGAGTGCTGGTGTACCAGTAGATACTCGATCAGCTAACTAATCAGGTCAAATTCGGAGGAACTTAAAATGAACAAAGACCAAAAGAATCAGCAAATTGCAGAGCTAGTAGACTTGTTGAATAATACCAACATTTTCTACTTTGCGGACACTGCAGCACTGAACGCCGAAGCGACCAGCAACCTTCGTAGAGAATGCTTCAAGAACAACGTCACCATGCGTGTTGTAAAAAACACCTTGTTGAAGAAAGCTTTGGAGCGCATCGAAGGAAAAGAGATTTCACCATTGTTTGATGCTTTAAAAGGCAACACTGCTGTTATGACAGCTGATGTGGTAAATGTCCCTGCTCGTTTGATCAAGGAGTTTAGAAAGAAACACGGAAAACCTTTTTTAAAGGGTGCCTTCATCATGGAGGATTGCTATGTAGGTGATGATATGTTAGACACTTTAGTTGCTATGAAGAGCAAAGAAGAGTTGGTTGGCGACATCATCGGATTGTTGCAATCTCCTGCAAGAAATATTATTTCAGCATTGCAGGCACACGCGGAAAAGAAATCCGAACCAGCGCAAGAGGAACAAAGCGCTTAATTTGTTCCAAAAAAATTAAAGAACCTTTTAAAAATCAAATACAATGTCAGATTTGAAAGCTATGGCGGAAAGCCTGGTTAACTTAACAATAAAAGAAGTTAACGAGTTGGCTACCATTTTGAAAGACGATTATGGAATTGAGCCAGCTGCAGCAGCAGTTGTAATGGCTGGTCCAGGTGCTGGTCCTGCAGCAGAAGAGAAAACTTCTTTTGACGTTATTTTAACTGAAGCAGGTGCCAACAAATTGGCAATCGTTAAACTTGTAAAAGATCTTACTGGTCTTGGCTTGAAAGAGGCCAAAGATGTAGTAGATAAAGCTCCATCACCTTTGAAGAGCGGTGTTACCAAAGACGAAGCAAACGGCTTGAAAACACAACTTGAAGAAGCAGGAGCAAAAGTTGAGATCAAGTAATTTACAACAACACTTCTAAGTTTAGGCCTCCCGCAAAACGGGGTGGCCTAAACTTGTTTTCATGACAGTAGGTCTGTCAAATTGTTTAGAGTATTTCGTGAACCATTAATAGAACGACCCTTGGCAACGCTAAAAAAAACAGAGGATAGAGTAAATTTCTCGTCCACCAAAAGTTTCTACGATTACCCAGATTTTCTAGAAATTCAGTTGGCCTCATTCCGTGAGTTCTTCCAGTTGGAAACCAATCCAGAGAACCGCAGCAATGAAGGTCTATTTAAAGTATTTGCTGAGAATTTCCCCATCACAGACACACGCAATCAGTTTGTCTTGGAATTCTTAGACTATTTTATCGATCCCCCCCGTTACACCATTGATGAGTGTATAGAGCGTGGATTGACCTATAGCGTCCCGCTAAAAGCAAAATTGAAATTGTATTGTACCGATCCTGAGCATGAAGACTTTGAAACCATCGTTCAGGATGTCTACTTGGGTACAATCCCATATATGACGCCCCAAGGATCATTCGTTATCAATGGAGCGGAGCGTGTAATTGTTTCTCAATTGCACCGCTCACCTGGTGTGTTCTTCGGCCAAAGCCGTCACGCCAATGGTACCAAGTTATACAGCGCCCGTATTATTCCTTTCAAGGGTTCTTGGATTGAATTTGCAACCGACATCAACAATGTGATGTACGCTTACATCGATCGTAAAAAGAAGTTACCTGTAACAACTTTATTGCGTGCGATAGGATACGAAAGTGACCGTCAAATCCTAGAGATTTTCAATTTGGCAGAGGAAGTGAAAGTTTCCAAAGCCGGTTTGTCTCGTGTGCTTGGAAGAAGATTAGCAGCTCGTGTGTTGCGCACTTGGATTGAGGATTTTGTTGATGAAGATACAGGTGAAGTTGTTTCTATCGAAAGAAATGAAGTTGTGCTTGATCGTGAGGTTGTCTTAGAGGAACAACACATTGATCAAATCGTTGATAGTGGAGCAAAAGTGGTTATTCTTCACAAGGAAGAAAGCAATGCTGCTGATTTCACCATCATCCACAATACTTTGCAAAAGGATACTACCAATTCTGAAAAAGAAGCAGTAGAATATATTTATCGTCAGTTGCGCAATGCTGAGCCACCAGATTTGGAAACTGCTCGCAGCGTAATCGACAAGTTGTTCTTTTCAGAGCAACGCTATGATTTGGGTGAAGTTGGTCGTTTCCGCATCAACCGTAAGTTGGGATTGAACATTGATCCCAACCAAAGAACGTTAACCAAAGAAGACATCATGTCCATCATCACTTATTTGATTGAGTTGGTGAATTCAAAGGCTGATGTTGATGATATCGATCACCTGTCCAATCGTCGTGTACGTACTGTTGGCGAACAATTGTATAATCAGTTCGCAGTTGGTTTGGCTCGTATGGCCCGCACCATCCGTGAGCGTATGAACGTTCGTGACAATGAGGTATTTACCCCGATTGACTTGATCAATGCCAAGACCTTGAGTTCAGTAATTAACTCTTTCTTTGGTACCAATCAGTTGTCTCAGTTTATGGACCAAACCAATCCTTTGTCTGAAGTGACGCACAAGCGTCGTATGTCAGCCTTGGGACCCGGAGGTCTTTCTCGCGAGCGTGCGGGCTTTGAGGTTCGTGACGTTCACTATACGCACTATGGTCGTTTGTGTACCATTGAAACACCAGAAGGACCAAACATCGGTTTGATATCTTCATTGTGTGTTTACGCAAAAATTAATCGTCTTGGATTTATCGAAACACCTTACCGTAAGGTGGACAATGGTAAAGCCAATATGAATAACGAAGGAGTTATTTATTTAACAGCTGAAGATGAGGATTCAAAAGTAATTGCGCAGGCCAATGCAGATGTGGACGAGAAAGGTAATTTCCTTACTCCACAAGTTAAGGCCCGTTTAGAAGGTGACTTTCCAATTATTCCTCCAACAGATTTGAGTTTGATGGACGTTGCTCCCAATCAGATTGCATCCATAGCGGCTTCTTTGATTCCGTTTTTGGAGCATGATGATGCCAACCGTGCTTTGATGGGATCAAACATGATGCGTCAAGCTGTGCCTTTGATGAGACCTGAAGCTCCAATTGTTGGAACAGGCTTGGAAGGTAGAGTAGCCAAAGACTCTCGTGTATTGTTGACTGCAGAAGGTGATGGCGTTGTTGAATTTGTTGATGCAAATGAAATACGAATCCGTTATAAGCGCAATGAAGAAGATGAATTGGTGAGTTTTGACTCAGCAGTAAAATCCTATAACATTCGCAAGTTCTCCAAGACCAACCAAAGTATGTGCGTAAACCTTCGTCCAATTGTGATGAAAGGTGATTGTGTAACGGAAGGCCAAATCATGGTTGAAGGATACGGAACACGTCAAGGAGAATTGGCTTTGGGTAGAAACTTGAAAGTGGCTTTCATGCCATGGAAAGGTTACAACTTCGAGGATGCTATTGTTATCTCTGAGCGCGTTGTACGTGACGATATCTTTACCTCTATTCACGTTGATGAGTATATCACTGAGGTAAGAGACACCAAGCGTGGGGTTGAGGAATTGACTGCTGATATTCCAAACGTTTCAGAAGAAGCAACTAAGGATTTGGATGAAAATGGAATTATCCGAGTTGGTGCAGAGGTGAAAGAAGGAGATATCTTGATTGGTAAGATTACTCCTAAAGGAGAGACTGATCCAACTCCGGAGGAGAAGTTATTGCGTGCCATCTTTGGTGACAAAGCGGGTGATGTGAAAGATGCTTCATTGAAAGTTCCACCAGCAGCGGCAGGTGTAGTCATTGATAAGAAGTTGTTCCAACGTCAAATCAAGGAAAAGAAAGCGCTTAAAACAACTGAAAAAGCTCAAGTAGATCAATTGGATCGCGAGCATGAGAAAGAGGTTGCTGATTTGAAGCGCATCTTGGTCGAGAAATTGTTGGCTTTGGTAAAAGAAAATACTTCTCAGGGAGTCTTCAATTACTTCAAAGAAGAACAAATCAAGAAAGGAACCAAGTTCAATGCTAAGGCTTTGATGACCATTGACTATAGTGTAGTGAATGCTGATACTTGGACCAAGGATGATCATATTAATGAATTGGTAAAACGTGCTATCCACAACTACAACTTGAAATACAATGAGTCGTTGGGTGGATACAAGCGCAAGAAATTCCAATTGACAGTTGGTGATGAGCTACCAGCAGGAATCGTGAAATTGGCCAAAGTTTACATTGCTCAAAAACGCAAGTTGAGAGTAGGTGATAAGATGGCGGGTCGTCACGGAAACAAAGGTATCGTTGCTCGTATTGTTCGTGATGAAGACATGCCGTTCTTAGAGGATGGAACACCAGTAGACATCGTTTTGAATCCACTAGGGGTACCATCACGTATGAACTTGGGTCAGATTTATGAGACCGTATTGGGATGGGCAGGTTTGAAGTTGGGTAAAAAGTATGCTACACCCATTTTTGATGGAGCTAACTTTGACGACATTAATGCCTACACTGACGAAGCGGGAGTACCTAGATATGGTGTTACCTATCTTTATGATGGAGGAACAGGTGAGCGTTTTGAGCAACAGGCTACAGTTGGTGTGATCTACATGATCAAATTGAGCCACATGGTGGATGACAAGATGCACGCACGTTCTATCGGACCATACTCTTTGATTACCCAACAGCCTTTGGGTGGTAAAGCACAATTTGGAGGTCAGCGTTTTGGAGAGATGGAGGTTTGGGCATTGGAGGCGTTTGGTGCTGCCAATATCCTACAAGAAATCTTGACTGTTAAGTCAGATGACGTAATGGGAAGAGCCAAGACGTATGAGTGTATTGTTAAAGGTGAAAATATGCCAACCCCAGGAATCCCTGAATCATTCAATGTATTGTTGCATGAGTTGAGAGGATTGGGCTTGAACATCACTTTAAACCCGACCAATCCAACCAATCAAAACTAAGTTATCGTAGAACTTTATATAGAAAGCAATGCTTCAATCAAAGAAAGTAAATAAGCAATCAAGCGACTTTAAGTCGATAACCATCAGTTTAGCATCACCAGAGAGCATCTTGGATCGCTCTCATGGTGAGGTGCTAAAGCCTGAAACCATTAATTATCGCACATACAAGCCAGAAAGAGATGGTTTGTTTTGTGAGAAAATTTTTGGACCAGTAAAGGACTACGAATGTCATTGCGGTAAATACAAGCGTATTCGTTATAAAGGAATCGTTTGTGACCGTTGTGGAGTAGAGGTTACTGAAAAGAAAGTGCGTCGTGAGCGCATGGGACATATTTCCCTTACCGTTCCTGTAGCACACATTTGGTATTTCCGTTCATTGCCCAATAAAATTGGTTATTTATTAGGGATGCCTACCAAGAAATTGGATCAAATCATTTATTATGAGCGTTACGTTGTAATCAATGTTGGTCCTGCTGTAAATGCTGAGGGTAATGCTTTCATGGAGAACGACTTCTTGACAGAAGAAGAGTATATGGATGTTTTGGAGAAATTGCCAAGAGAGAATCAGTTTTTGGATGACAAAGACCCCAATAAGTTTGTAGCCAAAATGGGGGCTGATGCATTGCATGAAATGTTGTCTCGCATCAATTTGGATGAATTGTCTTTTGATTTAAGACACAAAGCCAACACAGAAACTTCACAGCAACGCAAAAACGAAGCTTTAAAGCGTTTGCAAGTAGTTGAAGCTTTCCGTGATGCCAATACCCGTATTGTCAACAAGCCGGAATGGATGATTACCCGTGTGGTACCTGTAATTCCTCCCGAATTGCGCCCATTGGTTCCGTTGGATGGTGGACGTTTTGCCACTTCTGACTTGAATGACTTGTATCGCCGTGTTATCATTCGCAATAACCGTTTGAAGCGTTTGGTTGAAATCAAAGCTCCCGATGTGATTTTGCGCAATGAGAAGCGTATGTTGCAAGAGGCTGTGGATTCATTGTTTGACAATAGCCGCAAGTCTTCAGCAGTGAAGACCGAGAGCAATCGTCCTTTGAAGTCTTTGTCTGACTCTTTGAAAGGAAAGCAAGGACGTTTCCGTCAAAACTTGTTGGGTAAGCGTGTTGACTATTCTGCGCGTTCTGTTATTGTCGTTGGTCCAGAATTGAAATTGCATGAGTGCGGTTTACCCAAGGACATGGCGGCAGAATTGTTTAAGCCATTTATTATTCGCAAAATGATTGAGCGCGGTATTGTAAAAACCGTAAAATCAGCTAAGAAAATTGTAGATAAAAAAGAAGCCATCGTTTGGGATATTTTGGAGAACGTATTGAAAGGACATCCAGTTCTTTTGAACCGTGCCCCAACCCTTCACAGATTGGGTATTCAAGCATTCCAACCTAAGTTGATTGAGGGCAAGGCCATTCAATTGCACCCGTTGGTTTGTACGGCCTTCAACGCTGACTTTGATGGTGACCAGATGGCGGTTCACGTTCCACTAGGACCTGCAGCCATTTTGGAAGCCCAATTGTTGATGTTGGCTTCTCACAACATTTTGAATCCTGCCAACGGAGCACCGATCACGGTACCTTCTCAGGACATGGTTTTGGGATTGTATTATATCACCAAATCTCGAGTTGGAACTCCCGAGCATCCTTGCAAAGGAGAGAACATGACGTTCTATTCTCCAGAGGAGGTAATCATTGCCTTCAATGAAGGTAAATTGGATTTGCACGCCAATATTAAAGTTCGTTGGACAGATTATGCTGGAAATGCATCGATCATCGAAACAACTTGTGGTCGTGTTATTTTCAATGAGGTTGTTCCTAAAGAAGTTGGTTTCATCAATCAATTGTTGACCAAGAAGGCATTAAGAGATATCATTGGAGACATCTTAAAGATTGTTGGTGTAGCACGTGCAGCCAAGTTCTTGGATTCAATGAAAGATTTGGGATACTATTGGGCCTTTAGAGGTGGATTGTCCTTTAAGTTGACAGACGTAGTTATTCCAGCTGAGAAAGATAAGTTGGTAAGCTTGGCTACTGAGAAAGTAACGGAGGTATTTGAGAACTATAACATGGGTCTTATCACCAACAACGAACGTTACAACCAGGTCATTGACATTTGGACCAATACCAACTCACGTTTGACCAATATATTGATGGATCGCTTGAAGTCCGATCAACAAGGCTTCAACAGCATCTACATGATGTTTGACTCTGGAGCTCGTGGTTCTAAGGAGCAGATTCGTCAGTTGGCTGGTATGCGTGGTTTGATGGCTAAGCCGCAAAAGAACGCAGCAGCAGGTGGACAGGACATGATTGAGAATCCGATCTTGGCGAACTTCAAAGAAGGTTTGTCGATCTTAGAGTATTTCATCTCTACCCACGGTGCGCGAAAAGGTTTGGCCGATACGGCATTGAAAACAGCGGATGCTGGTTATTTGACTCGTCGTTTGGTTGACGTTGCTCAAGATGTCATCATTAATGAGGTGGATTGTGGAACTTTGAGAGGATTGGTTACTTCAGCTTTGAAAAAGGCAGATGATATTGTTGAAAGTTTGAGAGATCGAATTTTGGGACGTGTGAGCGTTCATGATATCTACCATCCAGAAACAGGGGAGTTGATTGTTGAAGCAGCTCAAGAAATTACTGAAGATTTTGCAGATGCCATTGATAATGCAGGAATAGAAGAAGTGGAGATTCGTTCAGTATTGACATGCGAAAGCAAACGCGGTGTATGTGCCAAGTGTTACGGCCGTGATTTGGCGTCAGGTAAAATGGTTCAAGAAGGTTTGGCGGCAGGTGTTATCGCAGCCCAGTCCATCGGAGAGCCAGGTACTCAGTTGACCCTTCGTACTTTCCATACCGGTGGTGCGTCTTCAGCAAGTGCCATTGATAACGATATTCTTGCCAAGTATAGTGGTTTGGTTGAAATCGATGAATTGCGCACCGTAGAGAATGCTCAAGGAAAAACCATCGTTGTTTCTCGTTCATCGGAATTGAAAATCCTTGATGAAAAATCTGGAGCTACAGTGATGACTGTTAACCTTCCATACGGATCAACATTGATGGTGAAACACAATGATAAGGTCAAGAAGGGAGATGTGTTGTGTGAATTTGACCCATTCAATAGTGTGATCATTACTGAAGAGGATGGTAATGTTCAATTTGAAGCTGTAGAGGAAGGAATTACTTTCAAAACAGAGGTCGATGAGCAAACCGGTTTCTCTGAAAAGATTATCATTGAATCAAAGGATAAGAAAAAGAATCCAAACATCAAGATTGTTCGCAATAAGGAGGAAGTTCGTGAATACTCACTTCCAGTTGGAGCTCACTTGAATGTTGAAGCAGGACAGAAGTTGACCAAAGGTACCATCCTGGCTAAGATTCCAAGAATGGCCGGTCGTGGTGGTGATATCACCGGAGGTCTGCCTCGTGTAACTGAATTGTTCGAGGCTCGTAATCCATCTAACCCTGCTGTTGTTTCTGAGATTGACGGTATTGTGAAGTACGGAAATACCAAGCGTGGAAATCGTGAAATCACTGTTCAATCAAGAACAGGTGAGGAGCGCAAGTACTTGATTCCTTTGTCCAAGCACATTTTGGTTCAATCAGAAGACTTCGTTCGTGCGGGTATGCCATTGTCAGATGGAGCAGTTTCTCCAGGTGATATTTTGGATATCCAAGGACCAACAGCCGTTCAAGAGTACTTGGTGAATGAAATTCAAGAGGTATATCGTCTGCAGGGTGTGAAAATTAACGACAAGCACTTTGAGGTGATTGTTCGTCAGATGATGCGCAAAGTAGAAATCACAGATGCAGGTGACAGCCGTTTCTTGGAGAATACTTCAGTAGACAAAGCTGAATTCTTGGAAGAAAATGATTTGTTGTTCGATAAAGTAGTGATCATCGAGCCCGGAGAAACGGATCGTTACAAAGCAGGTCAGATCATCACAGTACGTCAAATGCGTGATGAGAATACCAATTTGAAACGCAATGATCAGAAGGAGATGGAAGCAAGACCAGCGATTACAGCAACAGCTCGTCCAATGCTTCAGGGTATAACTCGTGCATCTTTGCAAACGGAGTCATGGATTTCTGCAGCATCCTTCCAAGAAACGACAAAAGTTTTGAACGAGGCTGCGGTACAAGGAAAGACGGATTACTTGATTGGATTGAAAGAAAACGTCATTGTAGGACATCACATACCAGCAGGTTCTGGTGTAAGAAGATTCCAAAAGATGATTGTTGGATCCAATAAGGAGTATGTTGATCTAATGGCTAAAAGAGATAGTGAGTAAATAATCACTCATATATGAAACCTAAAAAACCCTCTACGCGCAGAGGGTTTTTTGTTGTAACTTGTAACGATGTTGAGTAGAGTCTTTTTAATCATTTTATTACTTTTTTGTAAATCAATGTTTGCTCAGCCAAACATTGATAGTTTGCTACTTCGTAAAGAGATAGTACAAATGTTGGCCATTGATTCAATGGCAAGAACTGGAAGTTCAATGACTTCCTTGATTGGATTTTCGGAACGGGATAGTCGTGAAATACCGGGTGATATTTTGGTCGTAACAGCAGAGGAAATTGAAGCGTTGGGGGCAACAGATCTTCTGGATGTAATTCTCTACATGACATCTACTTCGCTGGGTCGAGATGTGGAAGATGGCTTGGGCGTTGGAGTTCGAGGATTGTGGGCCCAAGAGGGTAAGGTTTTATTTATGTTTAATGGAATTCCATTAAATGACCTGGATTATGGCACTTATCTATTGGGAGGGAGATTGCCGCTGCAGATGGTGAGTCGTATTGAGTTTAACTTTGGCCCAGGCTCTGTGAAATATGGTGGTACTGCTGCTTTAGGAGTTATTAATGTTATTCTAAAAACGAATTCTGAGTTTTCAGGTGGCGCTATTCGTTCAGACTTGAGTTTCTCGAATAAAACTTTCGATCGCCGGTATATTGGTTTTGTAGGTAATTATGAATTAAATGATAATTACAAGATGACCATTCAGGTGAATTCCGGAAAAATTAGGAAAAGTACTCGGCTTCAAAAGTTGGAGAGAATTGGACAGATTAGCTGGAAGGATAGTTCAGATGTGGATTGTAACAATGTTTTTATTGGATTAACCAAGGGTAAATACAGAGGCACATTTTATTATTCAGATTTTCAGTCTCAAATTTCAGATGAACCTCAGCTTTTGCTGATGTCTACTTTGGGAATGGACAATTCTCTCAATTTTAAGTTGTCTGATCATACCAAAATGGAAGTGCAATTTACTTATTTGGATCAACTTCCATGGATTGATTTGAATACAACAGACTCAAGTTTGATTGGCTCCAATACGCATGCTCAGCGCATTAATCAGAATATTGTTTTCAAAAGTAAATTGGCTAAAAATTTGGATATTGATTATGGACTTCAAGGAACTTGGCAACAATCGACAATTCTTTTAAGAGAAGCTACTTTTGATTACAATGAAAAAAATGAAATCCGGGTGGGAGGAGGATCTGTTTTTTTTGATGGTTTTTATAAAGGTAGATGGGGAGCACTTTCCTTGGGAGCTAGATTAGAAAGTCACACATTTTCTAAAGTCCTTTTTGCTCCTCGCCTAGGCTACTCTTTTCAATTTCAGCATTTTTATGTGAAATCATTTGTAGCCCAAGCATTTAAAATTGCCACCATTCAAAATCAAAATGGTTCCATGTTTACTCAGGATTTGAATAATGAAACTGTTACGTCAATGGAGCTTGAAATGGGGTTGTCTTTCAAATTTTTTGATGTGAAGGCAAATATCTTTCGAACAAATGTGATAAATCCAATTTTGTATGTTTTTGATCCTGAGCTAGGAATTGATAATTATATCAATAGAAGTATGGTTGGTTCAGAAGGGATTCAATGCACGGCGCGTTTTAAAAGGAATAAGTTTCATTTTACTACTGCTGGTATTCTGAACAGGAATGTTGATCATGCCTTGGTTAAAGAAATGCAAAATGAAATGGGAGATATGTACTTCGCATTTCCAAGTTATAAATTCAATTTTTATGGAACCTATCGGGTAACCAAATCGATATCTCTGTCTTTTGGAGGGGTCAAGCAGGGGGAAGTTCAAGTATGGGATTCAAAACCTATGTCAAATGGTATACTTCTTCATTCAGGCATTGGTGGTCAGTTTCTCAAGAGTAAGAATCTTCACCTCAATTTGTTTGTGAAAAACGCCTTGAACAGTGAGTTTTGGGTAGCAAGTGCTTCTGACTTGGATTTGAATCCGATGCCTTTGCTTTCACGACAGATACAGTGTTCTGTTCAATATTTATTTTACTAATGATAGCATGAGGATAAAGTTTTGTTACCTATTTATTGTCTTATTCTTGTTGGCTCCATGTTTCGTTTCTGCACAGGTCAGAGATTCACTTTTCTTCATGAACGCGCGTTTGGATCAGGGGTTTGAAGTCTTAGCGAAAGGACAGTTGGAAGAGGCATCCAGAATGGGACTCCATGTAATGCAGTTTGGTCGAAAAACCAATAACCCTCAACTCTATGCGCAATCTTGTTTATTGCTTTCAGAGGTTGCGTTACGATCTGGAACATATGGAGATGGTGTCAAGTTTGCTTCAAGAGCAATGGAAAGCGTTCGAGAAATTGATGAATTTTTGTGGTGTAACTTGGGAGTTACTATGGTCGATATTTATTACCAGTATGGTGTTGCTGAAAAGGCGATCAGTTTATCTCAGAAGGTTTACAATAAACGAAAATTAACGAGGGATCAAGAAATGCGGCTTTTGCAGACATGGACCTGGGCATTGTTGTCTATTGATGAATCTCAATCTGCAGAGTCATTACTTAATCAATATTTTGAATCAAAACAGGCTGATTTTTATAAAAATCCTACACCTTATTTGAGTCTTTTTGAACTTTGGTTAGATGCCAAAATAAATAATAACAAATACAATGAAGCTTATTTGCAGATCATTAATTTGATATCGATTACTGATAGAGAGGCATCTGATGAGAAGCTATTAACGCTTCTCAACAAGGCCGGCGAATTGTGCATTCATCTAAAAGATTACAACAAGGCAATTTCCTTTTTTAATGAAGCCAATCAAATTGGTGAAAGTCGATGGTCAAATCAGGAGAATTATGTACTCTTGAATTTGGCTCGTGCATATTATTGGTCTGGTAATTATGCTCAGTCATTTGATATCGCTGAAAAGGCCTTTTACATTGCCGAGAAACATAATCACACATTTCAAAAGGCAATCACAGCAGCATTCATTGCTCGATTGAAAGTGTCTTCTAATTCCATCTCATCAGCCATAGATTGGGCTAATTTGGCTTATAGATTGAGTGAAGAAATTCACGATTTAGCCCTTCAATATCAAGTGTCACTTTTGCTTTCTGAACTGTTTACTTTGAATAGTGAATTTGAGCGAAGTGCAAAATATAAGCTTAAGGCTGAGCAAATTAATGAAAAGATTTCTCTGGTCAAACAAAATGAAAAATTGAAAAAGGCAAATCTGAATATAGAAATTGCCAACGCAGAGTTTGAAGCCATCATGGAACTGCAAAATTTTGAAAAACAGCGGTTGTTGTTGAATGACAAATTGAAGAAAATTCAATTTGAATCGGAAAGGCAACAAGAGAATTATAGGTTTGAACTCCAAATGGCCAATGAGAGCATTGAAAAGGAAAGGGCACTTAATCGGATTCAAAATTTGGAGGCTGAGACGTTAAGCCAAGCTCAACGGTATCAAATTTCAGAATTAGAAAATAAGAGGAAATCAAGTTTACTAAGCATTTCAGAATTGACCATTCAGAAACAGGACATTGCCAATAAAAATTTGAGTTTAAAATTAAAAAACGATAATCTTGCTGCGCAGGATGAATTGAATAAAAGGGAGATTGAATTTAGAAAAAAGCAGTCTGTTTTGGGTATTATTTTTACTGGAGGTGTGCTATTGATTTTGATTATTATTGTTTTCTTCTTCAGAAAAACAAGAAGTCAGAATAAGATTATTGAACGTAACAATAAGGAGATTCAAGGTATTAATCTTGAGTTGGGAGAAAAGAACAATGAAATTGTTTCAGGAATACAATATGCCAGTAAATTTCAGGAGATGGTATATCCAAAGGAATCCGATCTGAAAAAGTATTTTCAAGATGGATTTATCATACACAGACCATTGGAAATGGTGAGTGGAGATTTGCCCTTTGTCCTTTATGTCAATAATAATGTTTATATTGCTGCTGTGGATTGCATAGGCCATGGTGTTAGTGCCTCCATGTTATCCATTATGACTTATTTTGGATTGACTGACATTATCAGAAATAATCCCAATGAAAATTGTGCTCAAGTCCTTAAACTTTTACATCAAAGGTTGGTTTTGCGACTGTCTCAGAGAGAGTCAAGAAGTTATATCGTTAGTGTCGATCTTTCCATTGTGAAATTAGATTTGGAATCAAAAAAAATGCAGTTTGCAGGAGCTAATTTGCCATTACTTTTATTGAGGAGAGGAGAGGTAAGTATGTTCAAAGGAGCACACATTTCAATTGGTGAAGATGTGTCTGATAATCGTCTTGAGTTCATGAATTTTGATTATCAGTGTTTGGAGGGAGATGAACTTTATTTATTCAGTGATGGTTTATTTCATCAATTTGGTGGGCTTGAAGGGAAACAAAAATTGTCAAAGAAGCGTATCATGAAAAGGTTGGATGAAGTTCATCAAACGTCTTTTGCTGAGCGAAAAGCTCAATTGAATAAGTTGTTTGATGACTGGAAAGGAGAATCACCCCAAACAGATGATTTGGTAATTCTAGGAATGAAAGTATAGGAAGTGAAACAGTCAGTAGTGAAATATCAGGTAAATTTAACTTCATTGGAGGTTGAATCTGTTATTGATAAATTTTCAGCAGAAGCTAGTCAGTTGAATGTCCACAAGCGTTTTTTAAAAATTGCGGTGAACTGTCTTGTTGAACTTATTGATAATGCTTTCCGTTATTCTTCACCAGTTGCGGATGTTTTGGTTGAAACGCAGTTAACAGAGGAGTTGGTTACCTTTGTTGTAGTTAATCAATCCACCTTGAGCGATGTTGAAGTGTTGATGCTTCAGGTAGAAAGTTACAAGAGAATGTCTGAAGAGGAACTAGATTTTTTATACAGACAGAAATTATCAAATAACATCTTTAATGAAAGAGGTGGAGCAGGTTTAGGGTTGTTACAAATTATGCGTAAAGATTGTTTGAAAGAGATTGTAATTTCCCCGAAATTAGGTTTGTCCAGCAATGTTTATTGTAAAGTAGAATTGAAATTGAAAAAATGCAAACACGATGAGTGAACTGATTTTACAAGCGTCTTCAAATACACCCAAAGTTGTATTTGCTTTGAAAAATGAAATTCAGTCTGTTGTAGGATTGTCAACCCCTATAGATTCATTTGAGTTTTATCGTCCATTGATTAAATGGATAGAGGATTATCAAAATCAGATGTCTTCCAAGACTGTTTTTAGATTTGAATTGAATTATTTCAATTCATCTTCAATGAAAGCCCTGTTGTGGCTGATACAAGCCATCGCAAACGGTATCAGTCAAGGGAAAGATTGGACTATTGAGTGGGTTGTAACGGAGGAAGATGAGTTTATGGAGGAAGCAGGAGAGTCTTTCCAATCCTTAATTGATGTACCCATTTCTATTGTTAGGATGTAATTAGAAATATGTATCTATGTCCTTTCTTTGAACTCCCAGATGTGTCACAAATCGAACTTTATTCACGCCAAATGGAAAGCACAAAATGTTTTGACTTTTCATCTCTTCAACAAACGTTGCAGCTCCGTTATCCTCTTTTGTTTCTGCTATTACAATGTTCGTGGAAACGGGATAAATGGATTTGATATCATTGTGCTTACTTAGTATTTCGGCAAGGTATTTTGCATTATCATGATCAATTTTCAATCGTTGAATATTGTTTTTTAATGCAAAGAGTCCTGCCGCGGCGATGATTCCAGCTTGTCTCATTCCGCCACCCAATGATTTTCTGCGTCGGCGTGATTTTTCAATGAATGCTTTGTTGCCCAACAACAATGAGCCTACAGGAGCTCCAAGTCCCTTACTCAAGCAAATGCTGATGGAATCGAAATGCTTGGCGTATTCTTTTGGTTCAATGCCTGTTTCAACCAATGCATTGAACAACCTTGCGCCATCACAATGCAGTTTTAGATCATTGTCTTCACAAACTTTTTTTATTTTTTTTATTTCCTCTAAATCCCAAATGGCTCCACCACCTTTATTCATGGTGTCCTCGATGCACACCAAACGTGTAAGGGGTAGGTGAATATCGTTTTTATTGTTGATGTTGGATACAACATCCTCAGCCGTGAACATTCCAAAAGGCTTTTCTATCAAACGAACACTACAACCCGAATTCAAAGCAATTCCGCCACCCTCATAAATATAAATGTGGGCCAGATTGGAGCAAATAACTTCATCACCTGGTTGGGTGTGAACATTGATGGCAATTTGATTGGTCTGGGTTCCAGAGCTGCAATACAACGCCGCCTCCATTCCAAACAATTCTACCGCGTATTTCTGAAGCGCATTCACTGTCGGATCTTCACCAAACACATCATCTCCCAGCGGAGCTTGAAACATGGCTTCTTTCATTTCTGTTGAAGGAAGCGTGAAGGTATCACTGCGTAAATCGAGCATATCAGTTGTTTTGCGTTTTGAATTCAGAAGTTAAGTGAAAGGTCAACTCGGGATAGTTGTTTTGTTCCATGTCTAAGATAAATTTACTTGGAGCCAAATACACATCATGCCCCTCCTTGTCAATCACCATATTGTTGCCTTTGATTCTTTTGAACTCTCCTAATTTGGCATCATCCGTTGATGTAATCCAGCAGGCTTTGTAAAATGCTTTGGTTTCAAAATCACACTTTGCACCATACTCATGTTCCAACCTATATTTGATTACTTCAAACTGCAATTCACCAACGGTACCTACTACTTTCCTAGAGCCTGGTTCTTGCAAAAACAATTGAGCAACCCCTTCTTCTGTGAGCTGACGTATCCCTTTGTCCAGTTGCTTGGACTTCATCGGGTCCTTATTAATAAGCTCTTTGAATATTTCAGGTGAGAAGTTGGGGATTCCGCGGTATTGGAAATTTTCTCCTTCTGTTAATGTATCTCCAATTTTAAAATTTCCGGTGTCATATAATCCAATGACGTCCCCTGGATAGGCTTCTTCTACTGTGCTTTTGGCGGATGCCATAAAAGTTACAGGGTTGGGATATTTGAATTCCTTGGCCAATCGGGTGTGTTTGTAAAATTTGTTTCTTTCAAAAACACCAGATACCACGCGCAAGAAGGCTATACGATCGCGGTGACGAGGATCTATGTTGGCGTGAATTTTAAATACAAATCCACTGAATTTCTTTTCTTCAGGGGCTATAAACTTTAAATCACTCTCCCTGCCTTTGGGATAAGGAGCAATCTCAATGAATTTATCCAAAAGCTCTTGAACCCCAAAATTGTTCATGGCAGATCCAAAAAAAACGGGAGCCAGCTCTCCATTCAGATAGCGTTCTGTATCAAAAGGCTCATAGACCGAATCAATGAGTTCAACGTCCTCTCTCAATTGCGCTGCATACTCTCCACAAAACTGGTCAACCTTGTGGTCATTGATGTCATCAACAGTGACCACTTCATCGTTGATTTTTGTTTTCAGCGATTCAAACAAGTTTAATGCTTTGTCATAGATCTTGTAAACACCTTTGAATGAATACCCTTTGGAGATGGGCCATGATAAAGGTTGAACTTTGATGTCCAACTTCTTTTCCACCTCATCCAATAAATCAAATGGATCTTGTCCTTCCAAGTCCATTTTGTTAATAAAGACAATCACGGGCGTGTTGCGCATTCTACAAACCTGCATCAGGCGTTCAGTTTGTGACTCAACACCTTTGACACTATCTATAACCAGAATTACACTATCTACGGCTGTTAGGGTTCTGTATGTATCTTCTGCAAAGTCTTTGTGACCAGGAGTATCCAGCAAGTTAATTTGCATACCGTTGTATTCAAAGACCATCACTGAAGTAGCCACGGAGATTCCTCTTTGTCGCTCAATCTCCATAAAGTCAGAGGCCGCAGTTTTGGTGATCTTGTTGCTTTTTACCGCTCCTGCAGTTTGAATAGCGCCACCAAATAACAATAATTTTTCTGTAAGGGTTGTCTTACCCGCATCCGGGTGAGAAATAATGGCAAAGGTCCTTCTGCGACCAATCTCTTGCAATCTGTCCATTGGACAAAGATAAGCTTTCAGAAATCATGTGAGTCGATACCGCTGCTCTTTATTTTTAAGATTGGTATTGTCTGTAAAGGTTACCAGGTGACGTTCAATCAATGGTGTTAAATAGGCGCGCTTGTTATTGCTCTGGTATGTTAATCCCAATACATCTTCTATCAATTCACGTCCAGATTTTGGACCGTCTTCGCATGCTTGCAAAATGCGAAGATGCTTTTCATTCAGCGCTGTTGACTTTAAGGGTTTTTGTTTTTTTGGTTGATAGCTTTTTAGTGATTCGTAAACGCCATGTGCAGATGTCAATAGTTTTTGTCCCTTTTCTTGAACGATCCAATTCAAATAGTCTTCTATTTTGGATGCCAAGTAGTAGGGTAGGTTCAGTAAAGTAAAACTTTTGCCATTGGGTGTTGTTATCTCATCTATCGTTATTCGACCATCGTAGAATCTAACCGCCAAATGGATGGGAGATTGATCCATGAAAAGGTGCAATGATCTTAATTTACCGGTTGGTCCTGACTTTACCTCAATGGGGATAACATGTCCATTGTAATTAAAGACATAATCCAGTTCCGCCTCTGATTGCTTCTTGTTGCGTACCCAAAAGTTCAGTTGACTCAAACTTAATGTTTGTATGGATAACAATTCCTGACCTACCCAGTGTTCAATCATGCGACCTTGATATTCATGTTGCATTTTAATACTACCCAATAGATCTTTTTGAGCACCCAAAAAATGGTTGACCATTCCAGTATCCAGGAATTGAAAACGTGGGGTTTTTTGGTGATCTTGAATGATGGGTATGGTTGCGGTTGTTGTGGGATAAATCAATTGAACAAGATGGGTTTTTTCCAGGTCCCTTATCACTTCTGCAATGGCCTTGGAAGTGTAATTATTTTGTCCAAATTTTTGAAATGAAGCTCTAAGTCCAGCCATTTTCATGGCCTGCGGTATGGCATATTTGATTAATTGCAATTGAGGTGAATTCTTGACATATCGCTCGGCATCGTGGAAATAGGACTGTATGAGACCATCATATATTTTCTTGAGCGCTGTGAGGTCTTTTGTTTCTTGATATACTTTAATTACTTCCGGCATACCTCCGATAATGGCAAAAGAATGGAATGCTTGAAAAAGACTGTCTTGTGCGAAGGAGGGCATGGGTATGGTATGAAACGCTTCATAATGTTGATTCATATCCATCGCCATTAAGTATTCTTCAAAATTGAAAGGTCTAAGAACTTTGAATTCAACGCGACCTACAGGAAAATGCAATGACTTTCCCATAATGGTTTCTAGCATGCTGCCTGCGGTAATCACGCAAAGCTCTGGTAGGTCTTCTATAAAATACCGAAGTCGGTTCAACATTTCAGGCATTTCTTGAATTTCATCTATAAACAAGAGGGTGTCTTTCATTTTTTGCAAAGACATTTTTTTCTCTAAGAATATTCTGGTAACCAATTCATTGATGTCATATTCTTTTTGAAAGAGAGCTTTATCCTTGTTGTTTTCTAAATTGAGGTAGATGTATTGTTTGAATTGTTTGCCAAAGGCGTTTATGGCTGTTGTTTTCCCGACTTGTCGAGCACCTCTGATGATCAAGGGTTTTCTCCAATTCGAAAAACGCCATTCCTCTAATTCCTTCAAGACTCTTCTTTGAAACATACTGCAAATCTACAAAAATTTCTCAAAGTAAGGGTTATTTTTAATAATTTTAGATTCAAAGTAAGGGTTATTTTACATCTAAATGAACGCAAAGTCAGGGTAATTTAGAGCATGATTGGATTTGAAAGTCGTTATATTTGGGCATGAAGAAAAAACTGGAAGTGATTGCCACTGATGTGATTCATGTATTGGAGGCGAATAAATTAGGTGTGGATCGCATTGAGTTGTGCAGTGCTTTATCTGCGGATGGTTTGTCTCCCAGCCATGGTATGGTTAAATGGGCGGTCAATCATGCTCAGATGCCCGTTATGGTTATGATTCGTCCAAGAGAAGGGGATTTTATTTACAATGATCAGGAGTTAGCAGTGATGCTTGATGAAGTGAGTTGGGCCAAAACCTGTGGCGCGGAAGGGATTGTAATTGGAGTTTTAACCTCAGATAACCAAGTCAACATTGCGGCCACGAAGCGCATTGTTCAGTTGGCTTATCCCATGGAGGTCACTTTTCATCGTGCGATTGATGTGGTGATGGATCCTTTGAAATCTTTGGAGGAGATTATTGATCTGGGGTGCACACGCATTTTAACCTCCGGACAGCAATCCTCTTGTATCGATGGGAAGGATTTGATACTTCAAATGCAGCAAAAGGCTGAGGATAGAATTGTTATTATGGCGGGAGCAGGAATCAATGCCAATACCATTGATAAGATTTGTTGTAATGAAATAGCTGAGTATCATATGAGTGGACTGAATAGAATGGAGCCTTGCAATAAACAAGAATTGGTCTTTGGCACATCAATGGTTTCGCGGGTATCAGATATTAGTCAAGTGTTGGCAAAGTTGCGGGCATAAAAAAGCCTCCCAAAGGAGGCTTTTAAATATTTTGGATGTTCATTAGTGTTGAACAGGTGCTTTTCTTTCTTGAATACGGCTAGCCTTACCAGTCAATTTACGCAAGTAGAAAATACGTGCTCTACGAACCTTACCACGCTTATTCACTTCAATGGTTTCAATGAAGGGAGTGTTGATTGGGAAAATACGCTCTACACCAACACCGCCACTCATTTTACGGATAGTGAAAGTCTCAGTAGAACCTGTTCCACGACGCTGAATAACAACACCGGTAAAGGTTTGTGGACGCTCTTTGTTTCCTTCTTTAATCTTGTAAGTAACAGATATGGTGTCACCTGCTTGAAATGGCGTGAATTCACGTGCAGGATTCAATTGCTTTTCTAATTCTTTGATGCGGTTCATGACGTACTTTTTTTAACCTTTTAAGGGTTGCAAATATAAACTTAAACTCAGAATTTCCAAAACCTTTTTTACTTTAATGTAAATTTTATTGGAACAGTCATTTTAACCTTCACCGGTTTTCCATTTTGGTATCCAGGTTCAAAGCGTTTCAATGATCTTACAGCTTTGATGGCTTCTCGCTCAAGACCAGCACCGTCTTTGATTCCTCGGATGACTTTTACATCTTCTACATAGCCTTCTTTGTTTACAACAAATTGGACATAAACAGTTCCTTCTATGTTGTTTTCTTTTTCGATTTCAGGGTAATGTGTCAGCCGTGCAATGGCCATTTGAACATCCCCGTCACTGTATTTGGGCATTTGTTCTACCATGGTCATGGGTTCTTCCGTGTGGGGCTGAACAGGAATCACTGGTGAGTCATCCTTGACAGGTGCAATGGTATCAGTTGGTATATCATTGAACAGCGCGCTTGGTCCTGTCTTTTTGGGTTCTGGACTTGGCGCTGATGTCCATAATCGAACGAAATTCTTTTGGTATTCTGACCAAGCATCTTGTGTGGTGATTTTTTTGTATTCTCCTGATGCGAAAACCTTTGCAAAAATCTCGAAATTTTCAACACTTTGAAATCCTGTAATGGGTGCAATTGGATTCAGGGCCTCATCAAAGAAAATTAAGGTAGGGTAGGCGTTGACTCCAAGATTCATAGTCAATTCATGAACACCATTTCTTCCCATTGTACCGGGTTTGAAATCTGGGTTTTTATAGGTTTTGCCTTTGAATACAACTGAATCTCCGGATTCAGCATCAAATTTCACGCAGTAGAAATGCTCGTTCATGTATTTCACCACGTCTGGATGGGTGAAAGTCTGATTGGACATCATTTTACATGGTCCGCACCATTGTGTGTATACATCAACCATCACCACGCGAGGTTCCTTGGCTTCAGCTGCTTCTAGTTCATCGATTTTCATCCAATGAATTTTCTCTTGAGCAAAAGAAAATTGTCCCCACAGTAGCAGGGACAATAGGTAATTTATTTTTTTCATGTTGTTCAATTATCTTACACCATTCATCATGGTCAATAATTTTTTGGATAACACAAATAGTACCAAAGATGCCGCACCAGCCATGAAAACAAATAGCAAGAAGAAATCATACAGTGTATCGATTTCGAAACCGATGAAATGTTTGGTGTTCTTTAAAGTTGAAGTTTCTAAAGTTTTTTGAATCTCCTCTTTTGCTGCAACATCTTTTACATTGGCCATTTGGATTTTTTCCATGGCAATGGCAGGAACATTTGAGATTACTGCTGCTTTTGATTTGTCAAATTCAGCAGGAAGCAATTGAACATTGTTTTTGGTTTGAAGGTCTTCAACCAAAGTGATGGAGATTACAGGTTCTGGATACAATGCACTCAAAGTACCGGCGAACTTGTTGGCAGCGGAAGTTGATAGGAACCAAACGCCCATAAGAAGAGACGCAAACTTGACAGGTGCCAATTTGTTCACCATGGAAAGTCCGATGGGAGATAAGCAGAGTTCACCTAGCGTATGAATGGTGTAAAGGCTGACGAGCCACATCATGCTTACTTTGACTCCGGGTTGTAAATCTTTTACACCAAAGGCAATCACCAAGTATCCAATGGCCAACAGGAATAAACCTACGGACTGTTTGTAAGGAGAAGCTGGTTCCATGTTTCTTTTGCCCATCACTCCCCACAACCAAACGAAAATGGGTGCGAAGATGACGATAGCGATGGCATTGATACTTTGGAAATAAGAAGCAGGGATGATTTTGTTCATCACTGTTCTATTGGTCTGCTCCTCTGCAAAATAGGTCAATGAAGCGCCAGCTTGTTCAAATGCTGACCAGAAGAAAATAACGAAGAATGCCACGATATAAATTACCCAGATTCTTTCTTGTTCGACCTTAGAGAGGGTAGGGTCAGAGATGATAAAACCAGGTGCAGCGATGGTCAAAGAGAAGATGAAACTTCCAATGATGTCCATTTCTGCGAATTTGAAGAAAATTAAAAATAAACCGACGAAAACAGATCCCCAAACAATCATGGATTTCGATGATACCGGTGCTGTTGAATCTTCCTTTTTCTCTTGACGAGCATTGTTGGGTATTTCACCAATTTGAACTCCTTCAGGAGTGACGATGTATTTGTTTTTTAAGGAGATGAATAAAATCAAACTCAATATCATTCCAAAACAAGCGGCTAGGAATCCCCATCTGAAATCGCCTGGATTTCCGGTATCTCCTAGGTATCCGCAAAGCAGCGGAGCAATGAATGCGCCTAGATTGATACCCATGTAAAAAATGGTGAATGCAGAATCCACACGTTTGTCACCTTCAGGATACAATTGACCGACCATGGTTGAGATATTCGGTTTGAAAAAACCATTTCCAAAAATCAAGAATCCTAAACCAGTGTACATGATCATGGATGCCATATCTACTTGTGTATAGAAAGTGCCAGCCAAGAACATGAAGAATTGACCAATGGCCATCAATATGCCCCCGATAATAATGGATTTTCTATTTCCCCAATAACGGTCAGCCATGTAACCGCCAATCAATGGGGTCAAGTAAACCAATCCTGTGTAACTACCGTAAATCTCGGAACCAAAAGACTTATCAAATAAAAGCGCTTTGGTCATGAAAAGCACGAACAACGCGCGCATTCCATAGTAAGAGAATCTTTCCCACATCTCTGTAACGAACAATACGTACAATCCTTTGGGGTGACCATTTTGTGTTGCTGACATAATAATTTATTGTTTTTTCAAATATAACCAAATTCAATCAATGACAAAAAAGAGGCTGTCCTTTTGAGACAGCCTCTAACAATAATTTCCTTTAAAAGTTAATTACAATTCAATACGGCGTATTTGGTTGTAACAGGTGGTACTGGCAAGTAACCTGGTTTCACGACATAGAACCAAATTTCTTGAACATTGGCTCCATTGGTTGAGAAGAACTCACTTGGAACAATGGTCAAACGGAATTTTCCCGGCTCTGATGCCAACGGTTCCATTTTTAATGCAGGGTTGCCGGTTACATCAGCGGGTTGTGAAATAGGAAAAATATTAATGCCAGAACGAGCTGCCATGTACAAATAACATTCATCAGCACCTAGATTTTGTAGGTTGGTATCAGCCTCTTTGCCATTGTCGTAGGTAATGGTGAAGAAATCATCGATGCGGGAAGCCTCTGGAAAATAGCAAAATTTGTCAGCGCAAAGTGCTGGTAAAATGTCAATTCGTAGATCCTCGGTTTTGGCCTCTCCAACACCATCACTTCCAAATGCATTTCCGTCGTCCAGTTTAGCCAAGCAAGAAATCCCTTTGCTATATAGATCCAATGGGGTGCAATTGTAAAAAGAAGTGGGGACTATTTTAATGGAATAAATCATTCCACTTACTCTTTTTAGTTTCATGCACTCATTGGAATTTCCCCATTCTCCATTTCCGCATGCAGGTCCTGCAGGACTCCAAGTCCACATGTAGACTTCATCCTTTACTTCTGGATGCGCTTCAAGCATATGTTTTAGGCCATTGGAAGTGGATTTGCTGATATCAATATAGATAGTGACTGAGTCATTGGCATTGGTAGGTGATGGAAGAACAAATGCTGCTTGTGACCATGCTGAGCAGGTCAAGACCATCATTGTAATGAAAGACAATATTTTTTTCATCTTATTTGCGTGTCAAATTAAACTTGTAGGTAACATTTTTAAATCCACTGGAACACACCCTGTTAATGGAAAGATTCATTTCACTGCTGTTGGCCGTAACCATTGAACCCAAAGCAATTTCAGTGGTATCACTGCTGTTGACCAGGTATAGGGCAGACGGAGCAATGACATCATCCAAGAACCACGTTCCTTGATCACCGAAGAAATTTCTTCCTTTTGTGATATCAACATGGTACTCATGGCTTGCGGCATCAAAATGAATCGTCATTGGCGTAATGTTCTCTCCGGTGTAAAAACTAGTGAAATCTCTTTGCTCTAGAATGGGACTGTTTGGATCTTGAATGGTGAATTTGGACAATTCCCACATGCCATCCATTCCAACTTCCTTGTTGGTGAGCTCGCCAAGGTCACCTTTTATTTCTGGCTTACAAGCTGCCACGCTCATGGCTAAGGCAGCGTATATAATGAATTTCTTTTTCATTTAATTGAATGTTATTAGTTACAACCACCTTCTGGGTTACCTACAAACAATGCGCTGGTGAACTCATTGTTTGGGAATTGCAAAGCCATTCCTGGACAATTCCATGGAGAAGATCTGATTCTTAAATTAGAATTGCTTTCGATGGCAATTCGGCGGAATTGATCCAACCACTTTCCTTCACCGATGGTTTCCAAACGGTATTCTTTTCTGGCTGCGGCTTTTACTTGATCGACAGAAGATGAGGTAGATAAAGAATTGTCTTGGCTGTAGGCTCTAGCGCGAATGGCATTGATGTCAGCAATGGCCTCACTTAGTCGACCAGTTTGCGCATAGGCAATGGCCTCAGCACGCATCAACATCATTTCTGTTTGGTACATCAAAGGAATATTGAACGCTACTTTGTCTTGGAATTTGGTCAACGTGATTTGTGATCCGCTGGTTGACATCCAAGCTTTTCTTTTGTCTGCGCTGTTCTGGTTGATCAATTGCACAAAAGGAACCTCAACCTCATTGCTTGAAGCAAAAGATGCATCATTCCATAAAGTTAAGTTAGGAGGCAGCACGCCCGATGCATTGTAGTTTCCAATGAAATCATCGGTTCTCACATCGTTGCTAAAGCTAACAATTTTGAAAATGGATTCTTTGTTGTTGGAGGCTGTCAAAGCAGGCACACCGCCGGTCTCAGCAGTGAACGTTGTCAGAACTTTGCCAGCATTGTTTAATGAACCTCCAAATGAGTAAACAACTTCTCCGCCGGGATTCAAAACATCTAAGCTAATGTTGGATGTTTTTCCTCCAGGAACATCGCAAATGAGTTGATAGGTTACTCCGCTGATCATCGGAACTGATAATTCAACCGGAATGGTGTCATTATTGGCATTGTCAAATGTGGCAACGACACCGCCGTTTCCAGTGATGGAAAGAGAGGTGTTGTTCCAAACACTGGTTGCATTTAGATTCAAACGAATGGTGTATTCAATCAAAGTGGGGAATCGATCAATGGAGTATTGCTCAAAGTTGTTGGCATTGATGACTTCATCACTGTATTGAATGGCTTTGTTGTAATCGCGCATTTGGAAATAGATCATGGCCAAAGCTGCTTTGGTAGCATTAGCATTAGCATAATTTCCATTGGATGATGGCAGTGTATTGGCTGCAGTTTCCATCTCTGAAACGATGAAGTTGTATACTTCCGCAACTGTGTTTCTGGCTAGTGGCTCGTTGGAAGCTTTGTCACGAATAACAATACCCAAATGGCTGTTGTCTGAAGTGTAACCGAATGGTTGCGCCCAAATCTTTACGACATGCCAATGACAGAAAGCACGGATAAAGCGAGCCTCAGCTTCCATTCTTGAGCGATCAGCATCTGATAATCCTTCGATCAAATCAAAGTTCTCTAGAAGTGAGTTGCAGCGATAAATGGCATAATAAAGATCTGCGTATACACCATTGGTAGTAGGTGTAAAGAAGTTGGTTTCTTTGTTATAGATCGCTTGAAAGTCCAATCCAATGGGCGTTGCCAAGTTATTGCTTAAAAGTTCAGCCAAGTTTTGATATGAGCCGTCGAACACATTGGCCATCACATCGTAACAACTGTTCAATAATTTTTGTGCATCTTCAGGTGTCTTTAAAGCATCTTCCGCAAGGATAGCTCCATTGGGAGGGTAGTTCAACATTTTTTCGCACGACACCAATCCCAAAGTGGCGATGGATGCTGCAATGATGATATATTTTTTCATGTTCAATTTCAATTAGAAGTTAGCGGATAGGCGAAGGTTAAAGCTACGCTCTTGCATTGGGGTTAAGTATGTTACGTTGGGACTCAAGTTTCTATCTTGAGCGTTTTCAAAGTCACGAACAATTTCAGGATCCAATCCAGGGAAGTTGGTGATGGTGAATACATTGGTAACAAAGAATCCCCAGCTCAAGGATTTCAATTTCATGCGCTCAACAATCTCTTTGTCCACATTGAAATCCAAAGAAAGGTTTCTCAATCGCAAGAAGTCTGCATTGTACATGAACAATGACGTATTCCACCAAGGGAAACCAGTAGGAAGGCCGTAGTTGGTTTCGTTCAAAGTCAATTGTCCATAGGTGGTTTCATCACCAGGATTTTGCCAACGGTCTAAGATTTCATCTCTCATGTTCCAACCTGTTACAACACCCAATTGACGCTTTGCAGAGGAATCAAAGATTTTTGCTCCTAAACTGTATGTACACAATGCAGAAAGCGTGATGTTTCTGAAAGTCCATGTATTGGTGAATCCACCATACATTTTGGGCAATCCACTTCCTACATATTTTCTGATGCTGTTGTCATAATCATAAGTTTCATCTCCTTCAAGGTCCAGATAAACGGGTTTACCATTGGCAGGATCAATATGAGAGAATTCTACCAAATAGAATGAACCAATGGGCTTACCAACGATAACACGAGAGTCATTTGTTCCGCCACTTACGGCATCGGGTGTGTAATTACCGATGCTCACCAACTCATTGTAGTTGTATGAGAAGTTGGCCGTTGTTTTCCAAGACAATTTGCGATCTTTCAACCAGTTTACTGTGGTGGTTAATTCCAAACCTTGGTTTTTCACCTCAGCTACGTTGTCCCAGAAATTGCTGAAGCCAGTTGAGGCAGGCAAGCTAACATTCATGAGTACATCACGGCTGTATTTTCTGTAACCTTCAAGTATTACGCTCAAACGATCTTGCCAAAATCCCATTTCAATAGCAAACGAAGAGTTGTTGGTTGTCTCCCATCTCAAATCCGCATTTCCGCGTTGCGTAGGGAAGATGATGGGTTGTTGATTGTAGAACAAACCATTGTCTGCTTGTGAATAGGTAGAATATTGCGCATTGGCAGGAATGCTGGAGTTACCTGTTAAACCAAAGCTCGCGCGAACTTTCAAGAAATTCATCACTTTGTTGTCTTTCAAGAATTTTTCTTCGCTAGCGATCCATGCCGCGGAAACAGATGGGAAATTACCAAATTTATTGTTGGCTCCAAATCGAGAAGATCCATCGCGGCGGAAAGTGGCATCCATGTAATACTTCTCTTTGTAGTTTAAACTTCCTTTGGCGAAGAAGCCAAGGAAAGTGAATTGTTCTCTGTTGTAGGTGTTGCGGATTTTTTCACCGGTCATGTCAACATCTGTAAAATCTTGAACACCTTGCTCAAGGTTCGCGTAGTAGTCATTGTAAGCACTGGTGGTGCTGGTTTGCAATTCATGACCTACCAATAAGTTTCCATTGAGGTGTTCATGCAATTCTTTGTTGTATTCCGCAGTAACGTTATAGCTGTAATTGCGGACAATTCTCTGATCACTGCTGAAATTACCGAGGCTATTGTTTTGATCTAGTGCGGCTGGATTTAATCTGTTCTCTCCAATGTGCATGTAATCCAAACCACCTGTAGCAATGACAAACAAGTTTTTCATGGGGTTGTAAATCAAACGACCGGTATTGATCAAACGGCTTTCAACGTTAGCCCAGCGGCGCAACTCGCGCATGGCCACAGGATTTTTTGAACCACCAAACTCATCTTTCCAATAGAAATAATCTCCGGGTTTATTGACTACATTTCCTGAAGCGTCAAAAGTAGTGTCTTGGTGATAAACAGGATAGTAGGGAAGGGCATTGGACATGGCATCTCCTAATCCGCCTGACCAAGCTGCGTCAATACGGTCATTGGTACCTCTGGTTCCAGACAATGAAAGATTGACTTTCAATTTTTTACCCAACTTGAATTCAGGGTTAACGCGAACAGACAATCGCTTGTAGGCATTGCCAATCATGAAACTTTCATTGTTATCATATCCCAATGAAAAATAGACATTGTGCTTTTCGCCACCATAACGAGCACCAAATTGCGCACCGTACTTTGAACCTAAACCTACGGTTTGTGAAACCCAATCGGTATTGGTTTCCATGGCCTTCATATAAGCTTCTTCTCTGACCGCAGCCGCATCTGTGGCAGTTGACATATTGGGTAACCAAACATATCCGGTTCCGCCATCATTTTCCCAAGCCTCTTGGCGAATGGTCAAATACTCTTCTGTATTCAACATGTTGGGACGCGATGCAGGTTGAGATGTTCCATTGGTCAAGTTCAAATCAAAGTTCCATCCTTTTTTGCGGGCTTTTTTGGTGGTGATGATGATAACGCCATTGGCTGCACGAGAGCCGTATTCACCTGCGGCTGCGGCATCCTTGCGTACTTCTACGTTTTCGATATCTGCGGGATTGATTGAGGCCAATGGATTGTTGTTCATTGCTCCTGAATTGCCACGCAAGAAGTAATCATTGGTAATCGGAATACCATCAACGATGTACAAAGGATCTCCACCTGCTGAGATAGAACTGATGCCTCGGATTCGAACAATAGACCCTGAACCTGCCATTCCCGAACCTTGAGAGATTTGAAGACCTGCTGCTTGCCCTTGCAAGGCAGCTTCAAAAGAAGGAGTTCTTACTGCGGTGACATCTTTTCCGTTGATTTTTGAAACAGCGCCTGTTGTGGGCTTATTTCTTTCGATACCATATCCGACAATCTCTAAGTTGTCCAAGGTGATGTCATCATTGAGCATCTTTACGTCTAGCGGCAATTTTTGTCCTGCAATTAAATTGATGTTGGATTCAAAGTTTTTAAAACCAATCAATGTGTAACTTACAGTGTGACTACCAACAGGTAAATCCAACGTGTACTTGCCGTTGACATCCGTTTGCGTCCCTCTGGCCAATTTGTTTACAGAAACGACCACCCCCGGCAAGGGTGCGTTCTTTTCGTCTTTCACTGTTCCACTGATGCTTTGGGACCAAGCTTGAATGCTCAGACCTGCCAGCAACAGCAACATCAGTCGTTTTACTTGAATCATGATATAGGTTTTGGTTAGTTTCTATTGTTTGGTGATGGTTGTATTAAAATACATTCCGTTTTGGTTGCGGATACGCAAGGTGTAAATGCCCTTGGCCAATTGGTTACCTTCTATTGTTAATTTTTCAATGGATTGATTGACTACTTTTTCAAACACCAATCGCCCTGTATTGTCGTATAGTTCTATGTTGTTAATCTCAACGGCAGCTTTGAATTGAACATTCCAATCTTGTTGGGTCGGGTTGGGATAAATCACTGATGTTGCAAAAATATTTTCTTCCACTCCGACAATACCTGAACAGCTGCAATCATTGTTGTAAACATCATTGGTCGTGTTGGCGTTTCCATCGTCACAAGCATCGCCTGGGAAGGCACAGCTTCCATTGTCTACAACAGCTTGCGCGTTGTAATTGCAGGCGGCAACATCCATGCAACCAGCAACCAATTCAGTTCCCTCACAAACACATACTTCATTGATGATGTCGTTGATGGTGTTCGCATTTCCATCATCACAAGGTTCATTGTAAGTTGAGCAAGAGATGAGGTCGGGCAGTGGTAAGGCTTGATCGGTATAAACGTGGTATTCACCAGGAGCAAAATTGAATGTTGCTGCGGTATTGGTGACATTGATGGATTCTCCAGTGAAGTAGTCATACCATGTTCCAGAATGCGTAAAGCCAGGAATCATGTTGATATTGATGACATCAAAGTTGCCCACCACAACAGCATCCATGCTGGAACCATCCAAAATCAAACGCTTTCCTTTACCTGAACCATCTAATGTGTAGGTGTTGGTACTGAATGTTTGGTAGTTCTTTTTCAAGTGGTTAAGTGCGGCTGTTACTTTGTAAAGATGCAATCGATTGGGATCATCGTAATATTCCCAATGGATGGGTTTGGGTGAAGTTCTGCAGTTGGTGTTGATGGTTCCATTTTCACAATAGTTGATGGAATAGTCATACCCCAACTCACCAAATTGCCAAATCATTTTAGGACCAGGGATTGGAATTAATAGGCAATGGGTCAACTCTTGTCTTTGCAAAGCAGTAGCTAAATTCTGAACATCATAGCCACCATTGGAGTTTCCAAAGTTGATGTTCTTGTAGGTTAGGCGCTCCTCGTCATGGCTTTCCGCATAAGAAACCAAGCGGGGCTGGCTCCAGCCGCGGGCTTGATACGAAGCCCAATTGATGTCGCCGGAATATCCCATACTGGCCTCGCTGTAGTTGTGGTTGATATTTCCCCAAAGCATAAAACCAATGTTACTCAATGCAATTTCTTCTGAGTTGTCAGCAAAATGCTCAAGTATGGCATAGGAACCTGCTGATGCAGATTGCATGTGGGAGTAATAGTCTGACCAAATGTTTACGCGACTTTGATCGTATGCTCCCCAAGCGGCGATGTTTCCAAGGGTATAGTTCTGCGTAAATCCTTTGGACAAGTCAAAACGATATCCATCAATGTGGTATTCCGACATCCAGTAACCCATAACACGTTTGCTGAAGTTGCGCGTGTGCGTGCTCTCATGATTGAAATCGTATCCTACGTTGAAATCGTGGTAAGGCGTTTGATTGAACCATGGACTTTCAGCTGTGGGTTGACCATAATCTCCCGCATCTGGATTGAAGTACATGCGTACCATAGGATTTTGACCAAAGCTATGATTGAGAGCAATGTCCATGATTACCGCTATGCCTCTATTGTGGGCTTCATTGATAAAGGCTTTTAAGTCTTCTTCTTTTCCATAAGCTTTGTCTGGAGCGAAGTAAAACGATGGATTGTATCCCCAGCTGTTGTTTCCTTCAAACTCATTGATGGGCATCAATTGGATTGCAGTGACACCGAGTGTCTCGAGGTAGTTTAACGTATCGATTAGATTTTGATAACTTTCTTCTTCCATGAAGTCACGCATCAACAATTCATAGACCACCAATTTTTCTTTTGCTGGTTTTATGTAGGCTTGATCCGTCCATGCGTATGGAGTTTGGTTGGTTTCTAATACTGAAACAGGCTCAGTTGTTAAACCGTATGGATAAGGTTTGATATTGGGGTAAATACTGGTGGAAATCCAAGGATCATTCCACTGATCCAATACTTTATCTGCATAAACATCAGCTACTCTTAGACCTTCAGCATCAATATGGTATTGGAAACCATATTCCACATTGGGCTCTAAACCGGCAATTTGGATCCAATACCTTTGACCATCAGGTGTGCGGTTCATGTAGTAATCTAGATCTAAATTCCAGTTGTTGAAATCGCCAACAACAAATACGTAATCTTTATTTGGTGCGAAGAGCTGCAAAATAACGGTGTTGGCGTTGATGTAATTGATTCCATCCACAACGCCTGCAGGACTTGCAGCAATGTTCACAGCTGGTAAAATCAAAAAGTAACATGTGTCTGTAATGGTTTCGGTTCCATTGTTGGCAGAAAATACAACTTGATATTCTCCAGCATTGGCGCTATTGAAATTGTAAGTGATGCTGGTGGCATTGCTCAAGCTGCTGACCACATTCCCATTGACTGAAATTGACAAATTAGATGCGGTAGATGCTACACCGGTGATGGTGTTGTTTGAATTGGGTTGAACAATTGATGAAACTGCACTTGGAAGTTGTAAAGTGGCATTGTAACCACCTTGATAAATATCCAAGGAAATATCAGAACCATCGGCATTGCGACCTACAGTTGTTCCACTTTGATTTCTGAAAACAAACTTGAGTTGGCTTATTGTTTCTCCTACATTGAGATTGTAAAACGTTTGCGGAGTAATTACAATTTGGTGAAGGTTATTTCCCAATGGAGTCATAACTACAGTTGGATCAGCCACTCCCCAGTTTCCCACTACATGTTGCCAATCATTGGGACCGTTGCTGTTACCCGTGATACAACCTGTGTGAGCATATACAGGTGTAAATCCTGTTAATGCGGCATTGCCAGTAGTGGTATTGTAATAAATGGTGATCTGATCGGTTT
The DNA here is from genome assembly GCA_945878635.1 of Chryseobacterium gleum. Lineage (GTDB taxonomy): Bacteria > Bacteroidota > Bacteroidia > Flavobacteriales_D > Sanyastnellaceae > CAMCTV01. The sequence goes on from CAMCTV010000007.1 coordinate 35,355, forward strand.
GCGTAGGAAACGCAGGACTGGTTGTCAAAATTTGTGCGTATGCAGCAGATAGCCCCATAAACGCTAGGATAGCAAGTGCAATCCGTTTCATTGGCAAGTTAGTTTTTTGTTTAGGTTAGGAAACAAATATAAGAAAGTGTGATTTGTACACCAAGGATGTTCAAAAAAAATAAAAAGGCTGCAAATGATGCAGCCTTCAATATTTGCTTTTCGCGTTCGAATTAGAAAAAATCCAAAACACTTTCAATGATGTACGACTGCATTTCTTCAGTCATTTCTGTGTGAATGGGCAATGAGATAACGTTTTGACAAAGAATTTCTGTAAGCGTCAATGACCCAGGTTCAAAGTGGGCTGATGCATATCCTTTCTGTTTGTGCGCGGGCAAAGGGTAGTAAATCATAGTAGGAACACCTTTGCCTTTAAGATATTCTTGCAGCTCGTCCCTATTTACGCCACATAAGGTTAAGGTGTATTGGTGAAATACGTGCGTGCTGTTGGGATTGCGAACTGGAATTTTAATGTTGGGATGGTTATGAAAAGCTTGATCATAAGCATCTGCGACAGCGCGTCTCGCATTGCTGTAACTTTCCAAATGGGGCAGTTTGCACAAAAGAATGGCAGCCTGTATGGTGTCTAATCTAGAGTTTACCCCAACAATATCATGGTAGTATTTGGTCTTTTGCCCATGATTGGCCACCATGTTGATCTTTTCGGCTAGTTCGTCATCATTGGTGAAAATGGCTCCACCATCACCATAGCAGCCCAAATTTTTTGAAGGAAAAAAGCTCGTTGTGCCGATGGTTCCCATACATCCAGCTTTGCCTTGTCTTCCATCTGAAAAAGTATAGGTTGCACCAATGGCTTGGGCAGTGTCTTCAATGATAGCCAAGTTGTGTTTTTTACCAATGGTCAAAATAGCTTCCATGTCCGCGCATTGTCCGTACAAATGAACAGGTACGATGGCTTTGGTTTTAGAAGTAATGGCCTTTTCAATGGCTACTGGATCTATGGTAAACGTATCGGGGTTGATCTCTACAAAAACGGGCGTTAGTTTTAACAAGGCAATGACTTCACAAGTAGCGATATAGGTATAGGATGTCGTAATTACTTCATCTCCTGGTTGCAGATCCAATGCCATCATGGCAATTTGCAGCGCGTCTGTTCCATTGGCGCAAGGGATAACATGTTTAACCTGAAGGTGCGCGGCCAATTGAGAGGCAAACTGCTTTACTTGTGGTCCATTGATAAACGCTGTTTGTTCAATGACATCTAAGATGGCTTGATCTACTTCAGATTTTATTTTATCGTATTGACCTTTGAGGTCAACCATTTGAATTCCGTTCATGTTACAATTTGGTTATCGCTCGCTGCACGGCATTGCTCAATCGCATGAAATCTTCTGCCGTCATCGTTTTGTTTTCTTGAATTTTTTTCAATTCGGCTTGTGCCTCTTTCAAAAATTGAACAGCCTCTAGGTTGATCTTTTGTTGCTCAATTTTCTCCGAATCTTGCATTTGAATGCTTTGTAAGCTTGTCTTGTATAGCTTTTCCAAATCTGCAATTTTTTGCAACATCTCACCTTGATCCTCTGCAGGCTGGTGAACAACTACTTTTTTTTCTTTGTATACAATTTCCTTTTCTGTTTTTCCCTTTTTCAAGAAATAAAGAATGGTAATGATGACGAGCAAGCATGCCAATACGATAGCGACAAAAAACCACAATTCTTGTTCTCCTTCTATTTGTCCAATCAACTCTTGTCCAAAGGAATATTTGGATTGTAAATCGATGCTCAATGATCGCAATGAATCTTCGTTCTTTTTCAAAAGTTCATTTTGACTGCGCAATTCGTTTAATTCCATTTTTTGGATTTGAGCTTTGATCTGCGCCACTTCCTCGCTTTTCTTGTGGAAGGTGTAAAATGCAATTAAATCTTTGTACACTTTTTTAATCACCAATGGGTCCTTTGCCAATTCATTCAATTGTTTCAGGGTATCAATTTTAAGGATGTCCCATTTGTAGTTTTTAACGATGAGGGTATCCGCTTTCCAACCGGAAAGAATCAAATGAATTTGGTCTGTTCCCAAATCACTAAATGATGTTCCTTTGGACAAGATGGGACCACTAATGGTGGCCTTTTGACCATTTACCGTGAAGCCCATGACCAATAGGCTAAGAATAATTATCACTTTTTGCATAGCGTCCGCAAGTTAAATCTTTTTTCTAAATGCACTCCAATATGGATCGGTTCCTTGAAGAATATTTTCAAGGGTGTATTCTATTCTAAAGTCTGGACAAATATTGGGCGATTCAAATTTAAATGCTCTGCTGTAATTGTACCGAATTGTGGCAATGGAGATGGGTAAATTGGAATGGGGCAGGTTTGAAAGCGCCGCATTGCCGAATGTTCCTCTATCATTGCCCATGATGCATTGTCCCCAAATTGTCCCCAAATTATTTTTTTTCCAAGCTTGTGTGAAGTCGACAGATGCTGAGGCAGACAATCCATTCACCCAGAGATGCTTCTCTCCTTGATAAATCCAATTTTTTTGTTGAATTTTTTTGTTGAAAAACAAAGTGTCCACCTCACCATTTTTCAATTCCATTAGGTCAATGTAGCGCTGTATGTCCTCATTGCGTCTTAGGATTATTTTGAGAAACGCTCTGACCAATTTTCTTTTCAATGGTTTAACTCGGCTATCAGCCAAAGCACTTCTTTTGGCAACGATGTTATCTGGTGCATTGTATCCTTGCATTAATAAAAATGACACAAGGTATTCTACTTCTGTGCTTTTACCGCCGGTGTTGTCTCTTAAATCTATGACCAGATGGTTCATTTTTTTTCGAGCGCATTGTTTGAAGAATGAACGAATCATTCTGTTTTGCTTCCCCATTTTTTGTGGAGCAAAAGATGCAATGGCGATATAGGCGGTATCGTTGTGGAATTCAATTTTTGGAAGGTCGCTGTATAATACTTTGTTCTTTTTTTGATACCGTTCTTTGTCCCTTTTATCCCATGTCGTATACCAAGTGCTTTTTACTGCACCCGATAGATCCTTGTATTTTACTTGAATGCTGTCTTGTTGCTGAAGATAAAAAACGGAGTAGTAAACAGGAAACAATTCGTCTTGTTGTCTATTGAGTCCATCATGGCTGTCATGCTCCATGAGAGCCAATGGTGCAGTTTTGTCGATAATGGATTGCAAAGCGACTCCATTGAAAGACAGGAGTTCTGATCCCAATGGTATCCTGTTCAAGGGATCTTTGCTCAATCGATTTCCTATTTTTTTCAATGGAACAAAGCGATAATCATTGTTCAGGTGTTGGTTCCAAAGGCCTTTGATGTGCACTTGTGTGTGGCTGTCCTCCATGTTTTGCAAAAGGCGACCCACAATCAAAGCAAATTCTAATTTGCTCCGTGCTCCTAGATTGCAGGAATCATGGGCCATTTGGACAGCTCTTTCCCATTCCAACGGATCCGCATATCCCGTGGGATAAGGATGCGAAACTTTCAAAATGGAGATCAAAGAATCTATGTCATTGTTCATTTCATCTGGAGAAAGCTTGGTCTCTCCTTGTTGTCCCCAAATACAAAAGGGTAGGAAAAATCCTACCCCCATTAAAATGTATTTTAATTTTTGAATCAACCGTTGCGTTTTTTAACCATCGTTAAAATGGTGGCCAGTGCTACGGTTTCTCCGGTTTCATCATACACATCCACCAAGAACTTGACGATGCCCTTGGCTATGTCCACTTCATTTCTTTTTTCTTGGTCCACTTTTTCTTTTACCGTGAATTTAACACCGATGGTCATTCCAGGATAAACAGGTTTGGTAAATCGGCAATCTTCTAATCCATAGTTCAACAATACAGGACCTTTCTTGGGGTCGACAAACAATCCAGCTGCTTTGGACAAAATGAAATATCCATGCGCCACGCGTCTTTCAAATATGGTACCTTCCAAACTGGTGGCGTCCATGTGCGCGTAAAAGTTGTCTCCGCTGACATTGGCAAAGTTGACGATATCGGCATCATTCACAGTGTGCTTGTGTGTGAAAACTGTATCTCCAATCACCAAGTCTTCAAAGTATTGTCTGAACAAATGCGGATTGGCTTCACGTTGTTTTCCGCCGTATTGGTATACGTTGGTCAAATGGGATAGGGTAGTAGGCGTTCCCTGTATAGCGGTGCGCTGCATGTAATGCAATACGCCTCGCTTGCCTCCCATTTCCTCTCCACCGCCTGCACGACCAGGTCCGCCATGCACCAGCATGGGCATAGGAGATCCATGTCCTGTGCTCTCCACGGCTGATTCTCTGTTGAGGACCAATATTCTTCCGTGGTGCGATGCTGCACCAATGACAAAGTCTTTGGCTTCGTTATCATCAAATGTGGTGATGCTGGAAACCAATGATCCCTTACCCAATTTGCTGATAGCGACTGCTTCCTCAGTAGTACTATAGGGCAAAATGGTAGCCACTGGACCAAAAGCCTCCACTTCATGTGAGCTTAATTTGGTAAAGGGTTGGTTGTTCAAGAATACAACAGGCGAAATAAACGCGCCTTTGGTGTAGTCACCATCAATGATTTCAGGCTGCTGTCCGCCAATGACCATTTCTGATTCTTGTTTTAATATCTCCAATTTGGCCAATACATCCTCTCGCTGCGATTGCGAAGCCAAACAGCCCATGCGTACTTTTTCATTGAGCGGATTGCCAATGGCCGTTTGCGACAGCGCCTTACCCAAAGCTATCTGCACATCCTCAACATATTGCTCTGGAACAATAATTCTTCTGACTGCGGTACATTTTTGTCCGCATTTAACCGTCATTTCCTTTCTCACTTCTTTGATAAACAAATCAAACTCAGGTGTGCCGGGAGATGCCTGCAATCCTAGAATGGCAGAGTTCAGAGAATCGGCTTCCATATTAAATGGTACCGATTCAGTAATGATTCTGGGGTGGGCCTTTAGTTTCTTTCCGGTATGCGCGGATCCTGTGAAGGTCACCACGTCTTGTAAGGTCATATGATCCAATGCCGAATGCGCGCTGCCCATGATCAATTGCAATGCTCCTTCTGGTAGTATTTTGGATGCAATGATGTCTTTTGTGACAACTTCGGCCAAGTAGGAGGAAATACTTGCAGGCTTCACCACTGCGGGAACACCAGCCAAGAGGTTTACCGCAATCTTTTCCAACATTCCCCATACAGGAAAGTTGAAAGCGTTGATGTGAAAGGCCACTCCTTCTTTGGGAACCATGATGTGGTGTCCACCAAATGTGCCATTCTTGGACAACTTGGCCATCTCGCCGTCTACATAATATCTTTCGTTGGGGAATTGCCTGCGCAAACTTGCGTAAGCAAACAAGTTTCCAATACCTCCTTCAATATCAATCCAACTGTCCACTTTGGTGGCGCCTGTTTTGTAGGACCAATCATAATAGACATTTTTTCTTTCCATGAGATAAAACGCCAAGGCCTTCAGCATATTTCCGCGCTCATGAAAGGTCATCTTGCGCAAAGCGGGTCCACCCACTGTTCTTGCATAGTTAAAGACAGCAGCGTAATCTACATCGGTGGTGCTGATTTCAAATATGGGTTCATTGTTGGATGCATCGGTTAATACTTGCGTATTTCCGGCACCTTTTTCCCACTGCCCCAATATGTAATGCTCTAAAGTTCTCATGTCTGATAATTGATGGGCACAAGTTAAAATGGAAAGGGTTTATCTTTGTCAAAAAATTATTGATCATGGTTGGAATTATCATGGGTAGCAAGAGTGATTGGCCCATCATGCAGGAGGCGGCGGATGTTTTAAAAATGTTGGGCGTAGCCTATGAAGCCGAAGTGGTTTCAGCACACCGTACACCTGAACGTATGTTTGAGTATGCACAGAAGGCACATTCAAGAGGAATCAAAGTCATTATTGCCGGAGCTGGAGGAGCAGCCCATCTTCCTGGTATGACAGCATCCATTACGCCTTTGCCTGTCATTGGTGTTCCCATAAAATCCTCCAATTCCATTGATGGTTGGGATAGTGTTTTATCCATTTTGCAAATGCCCGCCGGCGTACCTGTGGCAACAGTGGCCTTGAACGGCGGCCGAAACGCAGGTATTCTTGCTGCACAAATCATTGGAGCACATGATGAAGCTTTGTTAAAGCGCATTGTTGCTTTCAAGGAGGAGTTAAAGAAAAAAGTATTGGACGCAGCTAAAGATTTGAAGTCATGAGTTTTTTATCAATTGATCCCAAGTCGCTGAAAGTGGCGCAAGTGCATGGTTATTTGTTGGGCGCTGTTGCCCCAAGACCCATTGCGTTGGTGAGTACGGTAGATGCAGATGGTAATCCCAATCTTTCTCCGTTTAGTTTTTTCAATGTTTTTTCAGCCAATCCGCCCATCGCTATTTTCTCTCCTGCACGAAGAGGACGGGACAACACCACCAAGCACACTTTTGAGAATGCCAAGGTGCACAAGGAGTGTGTGATTAACATTGTCAATTTTGACATGGTGCAACAAATGAGTCTTTCCAGCACTGAATATCCGCAAGGGGTGAATGAATTTGTGAAGAGTGGACTTACACCCATTGCTTCTGATGTGGTAAAACCACAACGTGTAATGGAGTCGCCGGTGCAGTTGGAATGCATCATCAAGGAAGTGATAGCGTTGGGAACAGAAGGTGGAGCAGGCAATTTGATTGTTTCTGAAGTGGTGCGCATCCACATCAACGAAAGTGTATTGGATGACAACGGAAGAATTGACCCCATCAAGATTGATCAAGTGGCCAGATTAGGCGGTGATTGGTATAGCAGAGCCAAGGATGGTTTGTTCTCTGTGGCCAAGCCATTGGAAAGAATGGGCATTGGTGTGGATCAAATTCCTGCCGATATCCGATTGTCAAAGGTGCTGACAGGTAATCATCTGGGCCAATTGGGCAATGTTGAATCCATGCCCAATGAAACAGAAGTAAACGAATACAAGCTCACGGAATTGTCCGATATTTTCTTGGAACATGAGAAAGA
>CAMCTV010000008.1 GCA_945878635.1 Chryseobacterium gleum
TCCATTGGCATGTAACTACAACGATGCCGCAACAGATGATGATGCTACTTGTACTTACCCATTGCAATCCTATTTGAATTGTGATGGATCGTGTATCAACGATGCCGACAACGATGGCATTTGTAATGAGAATGAAGTAGCCGGTTGTACTGATCCATCAGCATGTAACTACAACGATGCCGCAACAGATGATGATGCATCATGCACTTACCCATTGCAAACGTATTTGAATTGCGATGGATCGTGCATCAATGATTCGGACAATGATGGCGTTTGTAATGAGAATGAAGTAGCAGGTTGCACCGATCTTACCGCATGTAACTACAACGATGCCGCAACAGATGATGATGCTACTTGTACTTACCCATTGCAATCCTATTTGAATTGCGATGGATCTTGTATCAACGATACAGACAACGATGGCATTTGCAACGAGAACGAAGTAGCCGGTTGTACTGATCCATTGGCATGTAACTACAACGCCACAGCAACAGAAGATGATGCTACTTGTACTTACCCATTGCAATCCTATTTGAATTGTGATGGATCTTGTATCAACGATACAGACAACGATGGCATTTGCAATGAGAACGAAGTAGCAGGTTGCACCGATCCTACAGCATGTAACTACAACGATGCCGCAACAGATGATGATGCCAGTTGTACCTACCCATTGCAAACGTATTTGAATTGCGATGGATCTTGTATCAACGATGCCGACAACGATGGCATTTGTAATGAGAACGAAGTTTTGGGATGTACTGATGAATTGGCTTGTAACTACAATGCCACTGCTACAGATGACGACGCCAGTTGCACCTACCCATTGCAATCCTATTTGAATTGCGATGGATCGTGTATCAATGATTCGGACAACGATGGCATTTGCAACGAGAACGAAGTAGCCGGTTGTATTGATCCATTGGCTTGTAACTACAACGACGGAGCTACAGATGATGATGCATCTTGCACTTACCCATTGCAATCCTATTTGAATTGCGATGGATCGTGCATCAATGATTTGGACAATGATGGCATTTGCAATGAGAATGAAGTAGCTGGTTGTACTGATCCATTGGCATGTAACTACAACGCCACAGCAACAGAAGATGATGCTACTTGTACTTACCCATTGCAATCCTATTTGAATTGCGATGGATCTTGTATCAACGATGCCGACAACGATGGCATTTGCAATGAGAACGAAGTAGCAGGTTGCACAGATCCAATGGCTTGTAACTACAATGCCACTGCTACAGATGACGATGCCAGTTGCACCTACCCATTGCAATCCTATTTGAATTGCGATGGATCGTGTATCAACGATACAGACAATGATGGTGTTTGTAATGAAAATGAAGTATTGGGATGTGCTGACACTTTGGCTTGTGATTTTAATCCATTGGCCACTGATAGCGGAGTTTGTTCTTTTAACGCAGCTGAATTGCTCATCGGTCAAATTCAGAACGCCAGCTGTACTGCAGGTCTTGGAACTGTTCAAATATTGAATTTTGATCAATTCAATTCATTTTACTTTGTAAACGAAGATCAAGAAATAGCTGCAGTTTCGAGTGTTTCTGGATTGAGCGATGGTGAGTACTTGATTATTGGAAAGCTCACCGATGCTTGTGTTTCTGATACCGTTACTTTTGTAATGGGATACAACAGCGATTGTTCTCCACTAGCTGTAAATGACTCTTTGTTTATCAATGAGGATGCTGGTACAACGCAATTGAATTTGGTGGTGAATGATACAGATGCAGATGATGATTTGGATGTTGCTTCTATTGATATCGATCCATCGACGACGGGAGTTCAGACTACTTCTTCCGGACCAGAAGGAAACTGGTCGGTGGATGCAAATGGCGTATTGAGTTTCACCCCAGCATTGAATTATTTTGGAACAACTACCCGATTGTATGTGGTGTCTGATGCTTCAGGTTCGTTGTCCAATACGGCACTAATAAATATTGAGATAGCTCCTGTAAACGATGCTCCTGTAATTTCTCCGGAATCCTTGATTGTAACAGTGGATTTGAATAGTACCACCACACATTGTTTGGACGCAAGTGACGTAGATGGCGATAATGTTGCTGTTTCATCATGGTTATTAATGGAAGGTCTTGGAACAATCGATGACAACATTGTGGGTGATTATTGTTTTGATTTCACAGCATTGGGTTGGCAGATTCCAACCAATATAATGGTTATCATGTGTGACAATGGAACCCCATCTTTGTGCGACACCGTTTGGGTTACCATCAATGTGAATGCACTTTCTCCAATTGCGGTAGATGATTACATTACTTCAAATGATGGATTGGTTAATATTGATGTTGTATTGAATGACACTTTATATGGTGACAATAACTTCACCGTTACGATCATTGACTCTACTGATTTTGGTCGCGTTGATTTGGATACCAGTTTGATTTCTTATCAACCAGATTGGAGTTATTGCGGTTTGGATTCTATGACTTACAGCGTGTGCAACAGTTTTGGCATGTGCGATACTGCTACAGTTTATTTTGAAGTTACTCCCGTAGACAGTGATTTGGATGGAATCCCTGATTACATTGAGACAACTACATCGGATATTGATGGTGACGGAATATTTAATCACCTGGATGAGGATAGTGATGGCGATGGTTTGATGGACGCAGAGGAGTCTGGAATGACAGAACTTTGTTCACCAACACTGAGTGATTGTAACAGCAATGGAATCCCCGATTACATTGACTTTAACAATTGTATTCCTGATCTTGAAATTCCAGAAGGATTCTCTCCAAATGGTGATGGCGTCAATGACAGCTGGGTGATACCTGGAATCGAAAATTACCCCAACAACACAGTTGTCATCTTTAACCGATGGGGAAATCAAGTGTACAGTGCGGAGCCATACGACAATTCTTGGAGCGGTGAGTGCAATGAATCTGGAACATTAGGTGGATCAACTTTACCAGAAGGTACTTATTTCTTCGTCTTTAAGTCTGATAGAAATGCAACTGCCAAACAAGGATATATCTACATCAAACGATAAAAGGATTGAATCATGAAAAAACTATTTTTTATACCCATTTTAGCTCTTTTTGTAGTGTCAGCATCGGCACAGCAAGAAGCTTTGTATACGCATTATATGTTCAATACCTTGGAGATGAATCCTGCCTATGCCGGCAGCCGAGGATGCATGTCTTTTGTTGCATTGCACCGCTCTCAATGGGCCGGTTTCGATGGAGCACCAACCACCCAGTCTTTTGGTATGAATTCGCCCATTTTGAATGGCAAATTAGGCGTTGGTCTAAATTACAACGGAGACCGCATTGGTCCCATTCGCTCTTCCATGTTCTCCTTAGCTGGAGCCTATATTGCCAATTTGAATGAGAACACCACCATGTCATTGGGTATCAATGGCGGTTTCCAGAGTGTTAACGCAAACCTGTCAGATTTGAATTTGTATGAGGTGAATGATGCATCTTTCGTAGGAAATGCAGCCAGTAAGTTAACGCCCAATTTTGGTGCAGGAATCTTTCTTCAAAATCAAAAGTGGTATTTTGGAATATCGTCTCCTCGAATTTTAGAGACTAGATTTTTATCAGCACAAGATAATGGACTTGAGTTGCTACAATCCAAGCGTCACTATTATGCAACGGCCGGTGCTATTTTGCCAATGACCAAGCAGATCATGTTCAAACCTTCTGTATTGATGAAAACTGTTCCAGGCGCACCTGTTCAATTGGATGCAACAGCCATTTTTGTTTTTAATGACAAATTTTGGACTGGTGTGTCTTCAAGAAGTGGAGATGCATTGGGTGCTTTGATAGGCTTTAATTTCAACGAGAATTTGCAAGTTGGTTATGCCTATGATTGGTCCTATGCCTTTGGTCAGCATGCTGGTCGTTCAGGCAGTCATGAAGTTGTACTTCGCTATGAACTTACTTACAAGCAAGTGGCTAAAATTAAATCGCCACGTTACTTTTAAACTCCACCCAGATGAGAAATATTACAGGAATATTATTATTGTTTTTTGGTACAATAACCCTACAGTCCAGTGCTCAGACCAAATGGGAGAAGAAAGGCAATAAATGTTATGAGGCTTTCTCGTATCACTTGGCCATCAACAATTACTTAAAGGTTGACGAGAAGTCATCTGAGATGCTCCGAAAATTGGCTTGGAGTTATTATCAAACTGAGGCCTTCAAGGATTCAGAAAAAATTTGGAAGGAGATTGCCAACCGACCAGATGCATCGGGAGAAGACTTTTACCATTACGCTCAATGCTTAAAGGTGAACAAGAAGTATGAAGATGCTTATGTATGGTTGCAAAAGGCTAGCAATAAATTAACCAGTGATACCCGTTTGTCAAGGACTTTGGATAAATATGATCAGCTGCAATCCTATCAAAAAGATGACGGAAGATATGTTGTAAAATCATTGTCCATGAATACAGCAGATCAAGACTTTGCGCCAGTTATGGTTGGAAATCAACTGGTGTTTGCTTCCTCAAGACAAGGCGTTGAATCCGTGGAAAGAAAATGGAATTGGAATGGATTGCCTTTCTTGGAGCTATACGCCGGTGACTTGGGACCCAATGATGAAGTCATGAATATTAGAGCCTTTGCAGACGTTATGAAAGGTAAATTTCATGAAGGGCCCATTTCCTTCAATGGAAATGGAAACATTGCGATGTTTACCAGAAACAATTACAAGGAAAGAGATACCAATGGATATACTTGCTTGGAATTGTTTGAGGTAAGAAAGGACAACAATGAGTGGTCTAAACCCATGGCCTTGCCTTTTAATAGCGCTAATTTTTCAGTAGGTCATGCATCTCTGAATTTGTCTGGAGATATAGTCTATTTTGTTTCTGATATGCCAGGTGGATTTGGCGGTACTGATATCTATTTTGCAAAGAGAAATGCAGATGGTACTTGGGGTAAGCCCATGAATTTGGGCAATGACATCAATACAGAAGGCAATGAGATGTTTCCATTCATTCATGAAAACGGTCAATTGTTTTTTGCATCCAATGGCCATCTGGGATTGGGTGGATTGGACAGCTATGTGGCCAAGCAAAAGGGAGATAACAAATGGCAAGTTTTAAACATGGGATCGCCTGTGAATACCAATCTAGATGATTTTGGATTTGTACTTTCTTCAGACATTAAAAAAGGTTTCTTTTCATCCAACAGAAATGGTGGAAAAGGTAGTGATGATTTATATGTCGTCAATATTTTGAAACCATGGCAGTTTGATAAAGAGATCAAATTCGCCATAACCAACAATTTGGGAATGGCTTTGGATTTGGCTAACCTAACGATTACAGATAAGAATGGTAAAGCAACCAAGATTACAACAGACAGTTTGGGGATGGCGACCATCAACGCAAATGATTTAGAGAACGTTGTCATTGAGTGCAACTATCCTGTTCATCGCTCATTGAAAACAGAGAAGAATTTGAAGCCCATGGGTCATGAGTCGGTGATTGCATTGGAATTGGAGAAAATTCCCGAAGTGTCATTGAAAGGGGTTATTACAGAGGCTGTTACAGGGCGCAAATTGAGTGACGTAAAGGTGGAAATGGAGAATGTTGTTACCCATCAAAAAACAGTGTTGAATACGGATGCATTGGGAGAGTTTGAGAAGGAGTTGAGTGATTTGGATTGGAATCAGAAAGTGAATTATTTGTTTCAATTTTCCAAGAATGGATATTTGCCTCAGACTTGTAACTATTCACAATTGATCGACCGCGAAGGTGAGTATGTCATCAATAACAAATGTAATGTTCAATTGGAGAAATTGGAGGTGGGGCAAGATTTGGGTAAATTGATTGATATCAAGCCCATATACTTTGACCTTGGCAAAGCCATCATCCGCCCTGATGCTGCAGTGGAATTGGATAAAATTGTAGCCATTATGAATGAAAATCCCACCATGCAGATTGAATTGGGTTCACATACGGATTGCCGCGGAAGCATTGAATCCAATCGTAAACTTTCAGACAAACGCGCCAACGCTTCTGCTGACTATATCAAAGCAAAAATTACAAACCCATCAAGAATCCAAGGACGTGGTTACGGTGAGATGAACTTGGTAAACCAGTGTGAATGTGAAGGCAAGAATGTCATTCCTTGTAACGAAGAACAACACCAAGCCAATCGCAGGACGGAGTTTAAGATTGTTAAGATTTGATAGGATATTTCTTGAGATAAAATAGTGAAACCCAATCTTATCGGATTGGGTTTCCTTTTATATACACCTGTTCAATTTTATCTTCTCCAAAATAATAGAACAATTCGCTTAGTCTTTCCAGCGGTTGTGTAATGATGAAATTGGCTGTTTTTCCTCGGGTAATGCTGCCTACTGATTCATCTAATTGCATGGCAGCTGCGCCATTTTGCGTGCTTGCATTCAAAACTTCAAAGGGCTTCATTTGCATCTGTATGCAGGCCAAACTGTTGATCAGATTCATGTTTCCATTGGGAGCGGAGCCAGGGTTGAAATCTGTTGCCAATGCAACAGGAATATTATTGTCCATCAAATCGCGCATAGGGGTGTATGGAATCCTGGTAAACAAAGAGCACCCGGGTAAGCCTGTGACGATAGTAGGATCTTTTTTTAATGCAACCCAATCAACTTCTGAAATCACTTCCATGTGATCCAGACTTAACACGTTATATTTTAATCCCATGGAAACTCCTCCAATGCTGTAAAATTGGTTGACGTGGATTTTGGCTTGTTTTCCATTCGTCTGCGCAGCCACAAGCAATTGTTCCAAATGATGGAGTTGAAAGTAGTCCCGCTCACAAAAGATGTCCAAGAAATCAAAGCCAATGGCCAATGCTTGTGGCAATAAATCCGTTAACAGCATGTTCATGTATTCATCTTTCCGCCCTTTGTAAGCATCAGGTAAAGCATGGCCCAAAAGCAAAGTACATTTTATAGGAATGGAACAGTTTGATTTTAATCGCTGAATGATGCGCAACATCTTCAGCTCATTGTCAACATCCAATCCATAACCCGTTTTGATTTCCAACGCACCCGTTCCGTTGCGCATCATGGTTTGAATGCGCAATAGCGCGTCATCATACAAACGTTCCTCACCGATGGTAGACATAGATCGTGCGGAGTTCAATATCCCTCCGCCGCGTTGCGCAATGGCTTCATAACTCAATCCATTGATTTTATCTTCAAATTCCAATGCCCGCGATTGGGCAAATACAGTATGTGTATGCGAATCACACCAACAGGGAAGAACCATCTTTCCATCGGCATCAATAATCTCAAGGTTTGCCCAATCAGAAATCCCTGGCCAGTTTGCCATCTCACCATAATCGACAATTTTACCATCTTCTATGGCCATCCAAGCATTTTTGATACTGGGGCAATCATTCATGTCCCTACCTGCGATGGTACCCGGGTTTATTTCGAAAGTACTAAAAAGTTCTTGGATGTTTTTGATCAGTAGACGCATGTCGCAAGATGCATCAAATTTGTTATTTCAGCAATTGATTAAATATGTTTTGTAAATTGTGCCATGCATTGTTTTTACGCCCCTCAACTTGTAAGCATGGGTCCCGATGCCATATCCGATGACGAATGGCGCCACATCAAGGCCCTGAGAATCAAGTCAGGTGAAACCATCTGTCTCATTGATGGCAAAGGAAATGCGCAGAATTGCGTTTTTCATTTACAGGATAAAAAGCCGATACTAGAGGTTTCTACTACTATTTTGTTTCATGAAAGAGAAAGTGGAGTGCATTTGTATATCCCCATGACACAGCAAACAGACCGTATTGAATGGATGCTTGAAAAGTGTGTTGAAATGGGGTTGCATAGTTTGAACTTAATGACAACGCAACATTCAGAGAAAGTCAAGTATTCAATGGAGCGATTGAATAGAATAGCTATCTCAGCCATGAAGCAAAGTCAACGAAAATGGCTCCCAAGTATCGATATGATGAACTCTTGGGAAGAGGTGCTTCATGATTTAAAAGGAAAGTCAGTTTTCATAGCGCATTGTGAGCAATCGGAGAAAATGCCTTGGACCAGCATTCAAGTCGACCACCCGCATGTTTTAATTGGCCCTGAAGGTGATTTTAGTCGGAAGGAGATTGGTGATGTGGAGGATTTAGGAGGTGTGCCCATAGCACTCGGTAACGCACGGTTGCGGACAGAAACTGCAGGATTATTGGTTGTATCAAAATACTATTCGTTATGAAGAGATGGATTTTTTTGACTTTCTTTTTTCTAATGGCATTGTTAATGGCGGCCAGGCTAACCAAGCCCACTGAATCAGATTTTTTGCAGCTCGCTCAAGAAAAAATCAATGCCCAATCTGAGAAGATTTCCAGTGACCCTGTGATGTTGGATGTTGTGAAAATTCAAAAGGATTTTATGTTTCAAGCACTGAGCAAATTGTTACAATCACGCGATTACTTTTTTTTCACAACACAAACCATTGTGCTGGGTGAAGGCACGTATCAATACCTCGGCGTAATGGGGGTTTTTATTCCTTTGCAAAAAGAAAATCCACTTGACAAATTTTATCAAAATGAGACGCGTTAGAATCATTGCAGTTTTTGTTTTTCTTGGTTTGGTTGCGCAAGCTCAAATCATCCCCATGCCGATTAAGCAGTATGTTCCTGTGAAGGATCAATTGGAACTGCTGGATGGACAATGGGCCATTTGGACGGAGGAGCAGTTCTTGAATGAGGCCGAGATATTGGCTCAACAAATACGCATTCACCGTGATTTTGAGCCCAAAGTAAATGTTTGGAATGGTAAGGACGAAGTGAAGGGTGTGTTGTTGTCAAAGACGGCATCAATGATGGCAACGGAGGCCTATAAATTGGAGGTTGACAAACACAAAGCGAAAGTCAAAGCATCTTCTGCGGAGGGTTTGTTGCATGGGGTTTTTTCTTTGGTACAAATGATACCATTGAAAAAAGGTATAGAAGATATTGGGTTTTCATGGGACGCTTGGGTGATTGAAGATGAACCGCATTTCAAGCACCGTGGATTGCTCTTGGATTGCGGCCGCCATTTTATGAGTGCAGATAAAATCAAGGAGACGCTCAGCACCATGGCTTTATACAAGTTGAATGTTTTTCATTGGCATTTAACAGAAGATCAAGGTTGGCGAATTGAGATTAAGAAATATCCAGCCTTGACCAAAGTTGGTGCCTATCGCAACGTGAATGGTCAATCATACGGTGGGTTTTATACGCAAGATGAAATAAAGGATATTGTTCAATTCGCTAACCGGCTGCACATAACCATTATTCCTGAAATAGAGCTGCCCGGACACAGTGTTGCCGCCATTGCCTCTTATCCATGGTTGAGTTGTACAGGAAAACAAATTCCGGTGGAAACCGAATGGGGGGTTTTTAAAGATATTTATTGCGCGGGTAACGATCAAACCATTCAATTCATTAAAGATGTATTGGATGAAGTGGTGTCTTTGTTTCCCTCACCCTATATTCATATTGGAGGAGATGAAGCACCAAAGGTGAGATGGGAAAATTGTTCTAAATGTCAAAAGAGAATAAAGGATGAGCATTTGAACAATGAAGCAGAACTGCAAACTTGGATGATTGAGGAGGTGGCCAAGCATCTCAAAGCAAAAGGAAAAGACATTATCGGTTGGGATGAAATACTTGAAGGAGGTATTCCTTCGGGAGCAGTTATTCAATCTTGGAGAGGCATGCAAGGCGGATTGGATGCAGCCCAACACGATCACGCGGTTGTCATGTCGCCCACGAGTCATTGCTACTTGGACTATGGTTTGGATGGAATCGACACCAAGAAAGTATATGAGTTTGATCCTATTCCCAGTGAGTTGGCATTGGATAAGCATCACCTGATTTTAGGCGCAGAGGGAAACATGTGGACAGAGCGTGCGCCAGAGAATGAAGTTACAAGTAAGATTTTTCCAAGATTGATAGCATTGTCTGAGGTCCTTTGGAGTTATCCTGCAAAAAGAGATTATCAGGAGTTTGAAGGGAGGTTAAAAAGGTCATTCCAACTTCTAGATAAGAGGAAAGTGAAGTATGGTTTTGTGACAACCCCTGTTCAATTTGTATCCGGTATCGACGGGGAAGTATTGTGGGTGGATGTTCAAAAACAACAAGAGGACTTAAAGTTGTTTTATACAACAACACTTTTCGATTCCAATTCCATTGAAGAGGTGAAGGAAGTGTTGGAGATCAATGAGCCTATAGAAATTAAAAGGGGAGAGAAAATCAATTTGAAGGTGGGAATGAAATCCCAGGGAAGTGAGCAGACGAAATGGGAGACCAAGATTTACGCCAATCATCTGGCGTTGGGAAAGGAAATTGAATTGAACTATACCCCAAGCAATGCATACTTAGGTGGTGGTTCCAAGGGATTGGTCAATGGCTGTTTGGGCAGCGATAACTTCAGAGATGGCTATTGGCAAGCTGTTCAAGGCAAAGACATGGAAATGGTCATTGACTTGGGTAAGGTTGAAAGCATCACTGAATTGACAACGCGCTGGTTTCATTATGCCAACGCTTGGATATTTCGACCTGAGTCGGTGTCTTATTATACGTCAATGGATAAAAACAACTGGCAGTTGCTCAAGACGGATGAAACAGGTAAAAGAACAGAAGCCAATGCGTCTGGAGAATTTCCTATATTCTCTAAATGCATGGCTGAAGATTCCACGCCGTATGGCTTTTTTATGGGGCGTTATATTAAAGTCAAAGCAACATCTATTGGGAAATGTCCAGATTGGCATGACGCTCCTGGTGAGCCCAGTTGGTTGTTCATAGACGAGGTTATTGTTCGATGAAAAGAGTTTGTTTGTCGTTCATAGCAGATTAAAGAGAATCCGCTGGCCCATTGATTGTGATGGTGAATTCATTGGGTTTATTCCACTGTCCATAAATTTGGTGGAGGATGGTATTAATATTTTATTGCCAAAAACAATTGCTTCAAAACCTTAATTATATTTGTAAATATTAAATCATATAAAATGTCATATTTCTTTACTTCAGAGTCCGTTTCAGAAGGACATCCAGATAAAGTGGCCGACCAAATATCGGATGCACTGATTGATCACTTTTTAGCTTTTGACGCACAATCCAAAGTGGCATGCGAGACTTTGGTAACCACTGGACAAGTGATTTTGGCTGGTGAAGTAAAATCCAAAACGTATTTGGATGTTCAAAGTATCACCAGAGATGTGATCAAAGAGATTGGTTACACCAAGAGTGAGTACATGTTTGAGTCCAACTCTTGTGGAGTTTTATCAGCCATCCACGAGCAATCACCAGATATCAATCAAGGTGTGGAGCGCACCAAGAAGGAAGATCAAGGAGCAGGCGACCAAGGAATGATGTTTGGCTACGCCTCCAATGAAACAGATAATTTTATGCCTCTTCCATTGGAATTGGCGCACATGCTACTTAGAGAATTGGCAGTCATTCGTAAAGAAGGCAAGTTGATGAAGTATTTGCGTCCGGATGCCAAAAGTCAGGTGACCATTGAATATTCCGATGACCACAAGGCCTTGGGAATAACGGCCATTGTCATCTCTACCCAGCATGACGATTTTGATAAAGATGATAAAAAGATGTTGGCCAAAATCAAAAAGGATGTTCAAGATGTTTTGATTCCACGTGTGATGAAGCAATGTCCTGCCCGCGTTCAAAAGTTGTTTAAATCCCAGTATGCGTTGCATGTTAACCCCACTGGTAAATTCGTTATTGGTGGTCCGCATGGTGATACAGGATTAACAGGAAGAAAAATTATTGTAGATACCTACGGAGGAAAAGGAGCACACGGTGGCGGTGCATTTTCTGGAAAGGATCCAAGCAAGGTGGATAGAAGTGCTGCCTATGCCACTAGGCATATTGCACGCAATTTGGTGTCTGCCGGTGTTTGCGATGAAGCGTTGGTGCAGGTAGCATATGCCATCGGTGTTGCGGATCCTGTTGGTTTATATGTCAATACATATGGAACGTCAAAAGTAAAAATGACGGATGGTGAATTGGCCAATGCCATTCTGAAAATGAAAGAATGTAGTTTGCGCCCATACCAAATAGAGCAACGTTTTAAGTTGCGAACGCCCATTTACAGTGAGACTGCTGCCTATGGACACATGGGAAGAAAGTCTGAAGTAAAATCAAAGACTTTTGTAGACGGAAGTGGAAAGTCAAAAACAATGAAAGTAGAACTTTTCCCTTGGGAGAAAGACAACTTGGTTGGGCTTTTCAAAAAGACATTCAAAGTAAAATAATTGAAAGCGCCGCAAGGCGCTTTTTTTATGACCATGGTTTTATTGAAGTAGAAGTTATTTTCATAATTTAGTGATATGAAAATCCCGATCAAATGTTTGCTGCTGAGTTTAATCTTTGTATTGAACTTGGAGCAATTGTCATCGCAGACGAGTGTCCCTTATCAATGGACAGAAGCCATGTTGACGGCAATCAGAAATGATTTTGCTCGTCCACCCATGACTGCAAGAAACTTGCAGCATTTTTCAATGGCCATGTATGACGCTTGGGCAGCCTATGATGACGATGCAGCTACCTTGTTTTTGGGTAAGACCTTCAATGGTTTTACTTGTCCCTATTCAGGAATTCTTCAACCAGATGATAAAGCAAGTGCTCAAAATATGGCGATGAGCTACGCGGCTTATCGAATAATCAGGAATCGATATCTGAACTCTCCCGGATGGGGCACGGTGACGTTGACTTATTTGACAACCCTAATGGGTGAGTTGGGATACGACATTAATTTCTCCTCCGTGGATTATACTACAGGAAATCCAGCAGCTTTGGGGAATTATATTGCCGCGCGCATCATTAGCTATGGAAATGGTGATGGCTCCAATCAGTTGATGAATTATGCCAATCAATATTATACGCCGCTTAATCCATCGCTTTTTCCCACCTTACCTGGCACGAGTGGGATAATCGATGTTAATCGTTGGCAACCACTTAGCTTGAGTGTTTTCATCGATCAAAACGGCAATTTGTTATCCGGAGCACCACCTTTCATGGGGCCCGAATGGGGGAATGTGAAGCCTTTTGCTATGGATTCGCAGGACCTATCAGTCATGCAACGCGATGGTTACAATTGGAATGTTTATCATGATCCAGGACCATTTCCTGAAATGGGAGAAACTGGCGAGGGAATCAATGATCTTTTCAAGTGGAATTTTGCATTGGTAGCCCAGTGGGGAGCGCATCTGGATCCTGGTGACGAAGAGATTATAGACATCTCTCCCAAGAGCATTGGTAATGCCACCCTGCCACAAACCTTCTCAGAGCAATTGGACTTTTATGATTTTGAAAATGGTGGTGACAATGGAACAGGACATGAGGTCAATCCCATCACAGGATTGCCCTATGAAGAACAGTTGGTTTACCGCGGGGATTACACAAGGGTATTGGCAGAATTTTGGGCGGATGGTCCAAGTTCCGAAACGCCACCAGGTCATTGGTTTAAGATTTTAAATTATGTCATCAATGAGATGAATGGCACCTTCATTTGGGAGGGAAATGAAGAAGTGAATGAAACTGAGTTTTGCGTACGTGCATATCTAACACTTGGCGGAGCCATGCATGATGCCGCTATATCGGCATGGGGTATTAAAGGTTATTATGACGGTGTACGTCCCATTTCGGCCATCCGATACATGGCTGAAAAAGGTCAATCATCCGATGCCAATTTGCCCAATTATGATACAGATGGTTTTCCTTTGATTCCTGGTTTCTCGGAATTGGTTCAGCCAGGTGATCCATTGGCTGGCGCGGACAATGAAAATGTCAATAAGGTGAAGATCTATTCTTGGAATGGTCCTGAACTCATCAGTGATCCCAATGTAGATATGGCCGGTGTGGGCTGGATCTTGGCCGAGAAGTGGTACCCCTATCAAAGGCCGACTTTTGTTTCTCCTCCATTTGCAGGATACGTTTCTGGTCACTCTACCTATTCCAGAGCTGCTGCCGATGTCATGACGGCCATTACAGGCAGTCAATATTTTCCGGGAGGGATGGGGACTTTTGATGCACCCATGAACCAGTATTTGGTTTTTGAAGAAGGGCCCAGCATGAATATCCAATTGCAATGGTCAACGTATCAAGATGCCAGTGATCAATGCAGTTTGTCTAGAATATGGGGAGGAATTCACCCCCCTATGGATGATATTGCGGGTCGCAAGGTCGGAACGGAAGTAGCTTTAGATGCCATCAATAAGGCAGATGGATTGTGGTCAGACACTTTGCCGAAAGTTTTAGTTTTAGATTGTCCACCTTTTGTCAATGACTTTTTATGTCAGGACACCTTGGATATTGTTGCTCATTTTGATCAACCCATGTCCACCAATTGGGGACCAAATTTGGATTTTGTCAATGGTGATTTGTCTTCAGATATAACTTATGTGGATGTCAATTGGATCAATGACAGCACCTATCGTTGGCGTTTTGTTGTACAAGATAACAATCATGTGGTTGACAATATTGACGTTAAAATCATGGGAGCTGCCAATGTTGGTGGGGTAATTCAGCGAATCAAATACGGTAATGACATTTTTGTTATCGATACAGAGAATCCCTCCGTAATCAGTTTTAATACCAACCTGAGCGTTATCAATGAATCTGTTGTGGCCTCTAATGCATTTGAAATGCAATTCGATTTTAGTGAGCCCGTTCAAAGCATTACTCCAACCACATCAAGCAATTCCTCGTCTTTGTTCAATGTTACTACAATGGTTCAAGGTGAAGAATCGGCAACCATACAAATGGCTTTTCAAATGTTGGATTTGAATGAAGAATTTCAATCCCCTTCATTTGTGCTTCAAGGTTTTCAAGATGTGGCAGGAAACGAGATGATCATTCTGGATACCGTTTTGTGGTCAACCATCATTGATACCAAAGCGCCAACTTTGACCAGCTGGAGTCTCAACACCACTTTATTGAATGAAAGCAATGCAGGCGGTACATGGCTTGTTCAGACTCAGTTTGATGAGCCAATGTCCAATGCCATAGATCCGATGATTCTTTTGCCGGCACCCATGGATCTTACCCCATTGAGTCAGCAGTGGTTGGACATGTTGAATTATGAATGGGCTTTTCTAATCAATGACAACAATGTTAATCAAACCGATTTGTTATTGAGCACAACAAGTGCAACTGATCTTTATGGAAATATCATCGATACCACTGTTTTTGAAGAGTTCATTCAGTGGGAGATGAATCCATGGTTGGAGGTATTGGGTTGTACCGATAGCACAGCATGTAATTTTGACATTTTAGCTAATACAGACAATGGTGCTTGTATTCTTCCGTTTTCACCATGTGATGATGGGGATTCGTTGACAGTAAATGACCAAATTCAATCAGATTGCAATTGCGCAGGCCAAATTGTTCAGATGATTGAAGAGCAAAGTGTCCCATTTTTAGTTTATCCCAATCCGACATCGGATTTTCTGAATATTGTTGCCACTGGGAAGGTGTCGATTTTTGATGTTAAAGGTCGGGTTTTGTTTGCTGAATTCGTCAATGGACGGACTGTAGTGGATGTTCAAGAATGGGCTTCGGGCAAATATTTGGTAAAGACCAATTTTGCAGAGTATTCATGGATAAAATCCAGTATTTCTGTGAAATGATAGCATTGTCTTAACACATTATCAAAGCATTGAAATCATCTTTGAAAGCTATGGAGAAAAGGGTTATAAGTGTTCAAAGAGAATTATCATGGCTTCAGTTTAACGAAAGAGTATTGTTTGAAGCATCGGATGTGAAGAATCCTTTGGTTTCAAGGGTCCATTTCTTGGGTATTTTTTCTAGCAATTTGGATGAATTTTTCAAGGTGCGAATTGCATCTTTGAATCGAGAGCTCAAAGCATTAAGAGGAAAAAAGGGCAATCCATTGGATATTATCCATGATAGGGTGATGGAACTGCAATGGGAGTTTGATCGAATTTTTGAAAACACCAAGAAAGCTTTGGCCAAAGTAGGTGTTCATTTTAAGAATGAGCGTCAATTGTCGGCCTCTCAGAAGTTGTATGTGGATCATTATTTTGATGATGAAATCCGACACCACATTATCCCCATTTTGATGTCTTCTGCTATGCCACTTCCCCCGCTCAAAGACAATGCATTGTATCTGGTGGTGGATGTGGTATTAAAAGACAAAGCAAGAAAGGTATTTGCCTTGATTGAAGTTCCAGATTCTATTGGGAGATGGGTGGTGTTGCCATCTGAGAAAGGAGAAAAGCATGTGATGTTTCTTGAAGATGTCATTCGCTACAACTTGAAGAAAATATTTTCCATTTATTCCATAGCCTCTGTAAAAGCTTATGATGTTAAGGTAGTGCGGGATGCGGAGTATGAGATTGAAAATGATTTCTCCAAAAGTGTTTTTGATAAAATATCCAAGAGTATACAACAGCGGAGCAAAGGGGACTATGTGCGAATCAATTTTGATCATGAAATTCCGGAGGATTTGTTGCATTTGTTGCTGATCAAAACAAAAATAAAGAATCCACAGAACATTATTCCTGGAGGTCGTTACCACAATAAGAAAGACCTTTTGAGCTTTCCAGATTTTGGTAATCCAGACTGGGTTTATCCCAAGCTGAAGAGTCTATCTCATCCGGCATTCAAAAAGTCCATCAACATATTGGATACCTTCAATAAAAAGGATGTCCTTCTGCAGTTCCCCTATCAGCGCTTCTCTCACATTTTGGATTTGCTAAGGGCTGCAGCCATTGATCCTCAAGTCCGCACCATACGCATTTCAATGTATCGCATTGCCCATGATTCGCACATTTTGCACGCATTGATTAATGCTGCAAAGAATGGTAAGAAAGTGATCGCTTTGGTTGAGGTTCAGGCCCGTTTTGATGAAGCCCACAATTTGGAAATCACTAAAATGTTGCAAGCGTCAGGGGTGAAAGTGATTCCAGGTATCCCAGGCTTGAAAGTTCACTGTAAGGTTTTTCAAATTAGTCGCAAAATCAATGGCCGGACTGTGCGCATTACACACGTTGGGACAGGTAATTTTCATGAAAAAACAGCGCGGATATATTCCGATACTTCATTGTTGACCACCAACTTGGATTTAGGAAGAGAGGTGCGTAGTTTGTTTCATTTTTTTGAAGCCAATTTCCATCGTCCTCAATTCAGGCACTTGGTAGTATCCCCCTTTAATACACGTAGAAAACTCATTGATTGGATTAGTGATGAAATCAAAGAGGCTAAGAAAGGTAAACAGGCATTGGTTGTTATTAAAGTCAATAATCTTGTAGATGAAGGGATCATCAAGAAGTTATTGGAAGCCGCTGAGAATGGGGTAGAAGTAAAGCTGGTAGTGCGCGGAGTATGTTTGCTCCAGCCTGTTTCAGAGAATCAAAAGAAGAACATCAGTATGCGCAGCATATTGGGTAGATACTTGGAGCACAGTCGTGTTTTTCTCTTTGGTATTGGTAAGCGTGAACGTATATTTATTGGTAGTGCTGATATGATGGTTCGGAACTTGGATTACCGAATTGAAGTTCTAGCCCCTATTCAAGATCCAGAATTGCGAGTTGAGCTCAAAACTTGGCTGAACTTGCAGTTTGATCCTTTGGCTAAGGCAAGGTGTTTGGAATCTGATCGCATGAATCAATTGGTTTGTAGTGTGATTCAATCTAAATCCTTTGATACGCAAGAAAGGTATTACCAAAATCTACTTGAAAAATCAGATTTGAATAAATGAGGATTGCTGCTATAGATATAGGTTCCAATGCCGTGAGGTTATTTGTTGCACAAGTGCATCAGAATGAAGATGGAATATTGTTGGAGAAGTTGCTGCATACTCGTGTGCCTGTTCGCCTTGGAGGAGATGTTTTTACGTTTGGAAAAGTATCTACTGAAAGGGCGACACAACTGTCCTTAACCATCAAAGGATTTGCAGCGATAATAGAGGCGTTATCAATTGATGAAGTCAGAGCCTGTGCAACCAGTGCTTTGCGGAGTGCAGAGAATAGGGATGATGTTGTAAAGCAAGTCAAAAAAGTTTCGGGAATAGAAATGAAGATATTGTCGGGAAGTGAAGAAGCTGAAATGATTTTTGGCAACTTTAGTCATTACCAACTCCCAAAAGAACACCATTATCTTTTTATCGATGTGGGAGGGGGTAGTACAGAATTAACATTGATTGAAAGAGGAGTTAAGAAGGCTTCTCAGTCCTTTGAAGTGGGGACGGTTCGTATGCTTTTGAATGATCAGAAAAAATTACCAAAAGCAGTTTTTGAGTGGTTGGTTCAGTACATTAATCCAAAGATGAAGTACCAAGCCATTGCAACTGGCGGAAACATCAATAGTGCCATTAAAATATTAGAGAAGAAGTCGGGGGAGTTTGTTTCTCTTGAAGAACTCAACAATTTGAAGAAGCAATTGAGTCGTTGTTCAAAAGAACAACGGATGCGGAAGTACAAGTTAAGAGAAGATCGGGCCGATGTTATTGTCCCCGCACTTAACATTTATACTCAGATAGCTGATGAGGTAGGGATTGAAGAATTGTTGGCTCCTAAGTTTGGATTGGCTGACGGAATCGTTCTAGAGGTTCTTGAATCTAAAGGATTTAAGGATTTTAAATTGATATCAGCGTGATATGAAAGACGAGTTGATACCTAAATCTATCCTTGCCAAGGTTTTAAAGACCAATGAAAGGAATCCTTTGGTGGAGATTGTGCAACAAGTTACGCGATTAAAGGCAATTAACAAACTTTACGCCCAGGTATCGGATAAAAGAGGAGAGGAATTTGTCGATGGTCTTTTTGATCAGTTGAAGATAACCACACAGTTCAAGAAAGAGCAATTGGATTTAATACCCAAAGAAGGGCCACTGGTGGTGGTTTGTAATCATCCTTTTGGGGCTTTAGATGGTTTGATGGCCTTGAAGATTTTGCTTCAAGTACGGAGTGATATCAAGGTCATGGCCAATTTTATTTTATCCGAGGTTAAGCCAATTAGTGATTATTTTTTATCTGTAAACCCTTTTGAAAGTGAGGCTAACAAGAATAGTCGTGGTGGATTGAGGGCATCCTTGCAGCACATTCAAAGTGGTGGTTGCTTGATTGTTTTTCCTGCAGGTGAAGTATCAACCTTACCCAAAGGGAAGTTGAGACAGCCAGTAGATAAACGATGGGCTGATTCTGTGATTAAATTGATTCAAAAGACAACAGCAACAGTGCTGCCCATTTATTTTTATGGAGACAATTCTTATCTGTTTCACTTGTTGGGAAAAATTCATCCACAATTGCGAACAGCTGCTTTGCCCGCAGAATTGTTAAGAAAAAGAAACAAAGAATTGGTGGTTGAAATTGGTCCTCCTATTTTGCATAAAGATTGGTCAGTTATCGATGATGTTGCACAACTCAATCGATTTTTCAGATCCAAAGTATATGCTTTGAGTTATCAATTTGATGTCTGTCGCAGTTTTTTTGCCCCTCGTTTGTGGTTTAAGGTAAATGCTAAAAGTGAGGAAGTCGGATATCCCGCATTTAGACAAGATGTCTTGAGGGAAATAGAACAAATAGAAGATGCAATGTTGTTGGATCAGTCTGGATTTGCTTGTTATGCTGTGAAGGCGCACCGAATACCAAACTTATTGCATGAAGTAGGCCGACAACGGGAAATTACTTTCAGGGAAGTAGGCGAAGGGACCGGCAAGTCCCTGGATTTGGATGAGTATGATTTTTACTATTATCATCTCATTCTTTGGCACAAAGAGAACCAAGAATTGGCAGGTGCTTATCGCATAGGTTTGGGTTCTGAGATCATTGAACTCTATGGCAAGAAAGGTTTTTATACCAACTCCTTGTTCAAGATGAAGAATGAATTCAAGCCATACTTGCGCCGGAGTATTGAATTGGGCAGGTCATTTGTTGTCTCAAAATACCAACGTCAGCGTTGGCCATTGTTTTTGTTGTGGCAAGGAATCACAATATTTATGGATCATTTCAAGGATGTAAAATACATCATAGGTCCTGTAAGTATGAGTGATCAGTACCAGAGACTTTCCAAAGAATTGATGATACAATTTTTGTTGGAGGAATACGGCGACAAGGAATTGGCTCAGTATGTAAAACCACGAAATAGGATTGTTATGGAAGACATCATTGATCGGGAGGCCTTGTTGCTAACGGTAAAGAAAGAAATTAAGCAAATGGATAAATTGATTGGTCAAATTGAACCAATGGGGTTGTCTATGCCAATTTTATACAAGAAATATCTGGCTCAAAATGCCAAAATAATAGCTTTTAATAGGGATCCTCTTTTCAATAATGCTATTGATGGGTTTATGATGTTGGACATTGAAAAGATGCCCAGGGAAAGTTAGACTTCCTTTTTTTTAGCGCAGTGTCTTTATAAAAATTGCCTTAGAGAAAAAGTGATATGATTGAAACAAAAGCGTCTGTGAAATTCACGTTAATGGTAAACATCTGAAAAGTCAATACTGAGGTATCCCGTTCAAAAAAAATGTAACGAAAGAATTATTATTAGGTATTTGATTGGAGTGGAAGAATGATTTCTTCCCATAAATTTTTAAATACAACGAGTGTTTCGTCATTCAAACTGTATTTACATTGAGCGCCGAATATCCTTCCCTTAATCAATCCAGCTCTTTTTAATTCTCTCAAATGTTGAATAACAGTCGAGGGCGCCGTGTTGGGTATTGCCACAATTTCTCCTTCGATGGTTCCACCGTGATCACATAGTGACTTCAAAATTTGAAGTCGTGTTGGGTGGCCTATCGATTTGGATAGATTAGCCAAAAGGGCAAAGGACTCATTCTGTAATTGTCCAACATTCATCAATTGCAAATTCCGTTCTCGGATATGAATTGAATGTTATGCAAGTATTATCAATTCGTTTGAGCAATGATGATAATCCATCTCGAGTTATTCATTGCAGCTTAACAAATATAAATTTGGTTCTCGCAAAAAACGCACTTGCATACTTGCCTTTGTAGGTTTTGTTGTGAATGAAATTGAATTACGCTAAAAACAATCTTTCCTTAACGTAGCTGTAACATATTGAGCTTTCTTTTGTAAAAAACGGATATAATGAAATTGAGTTCACTTTTCTCTTTTATGGTTTCTAAGAATGCATTATTCTTTGACCTGTTTGCAAAAGATACAGCCAATCTTGTGGAGCAATCCAAGAGATTTAATCAATTATTTTTGACTTCAGACAAGAATGAATTGGGCAATATCATTAGCGAGATCAGGGATTTCGAGCACAAAGGAGATGAAATTACTCATCAGATCTTTTTAGAATTGGCCGACAATTTTATCACGCCTTTTGATCGTGAGGATATTCATGCTTTGGCCACCAGTATTGATGATGTCGCCGATTACATTCATGGTTGCGCTTCACGTGTTCAATTGTATGGTGTGACCGAGTTCAGCAAGCCCATGGAATTGATGAGTGAGGTGTTATTGAAGCAGGTGATGGAGATTGATTCGGCTATCCGCGATTTGCGCAACATGCGCAATGCGCAGCGTGTTAGAGATGCTATAGTTCGGATCAATTCTCTGGAAAATCATGCAGATGATATTTTTGATGAAGCCATTGCTCGGTTGTTTGCTGAACAAGATAACGCCTTGGTATTGATGAAGCAAAAGGAAGTATTGAGTGGATTGGAGACAGCAACTGATAAGTGCGAAGATGTCGCTAATGTTTTAGAAAGTATATTGGTCAAAAATTCTTAATCCAAGATGGAGTATTCAACTTTCCTCATCGTTATCATTGCTTTGGCATTGATTTTCGATTTTATCAATGGATTCCACGATGCGGCCAATTCTATAGCTACCGTAGTTTCTACTAAGGTGCTAACTCCTTTCCAGGCCGTAGTTTGGGCAGCATTTTTCAATTTTGTTGCTTTCTTCATTTTTAAAGATCACAGTGTGGCCAACACCATTGCCAAGACTGTTCAAGATGAATTTACCCAGCCTGATCACCATCCATTGCCTATGATTTTTGCGGGTTTATTATCCGCCATCGCTTGGAATTTGATTACATGGTGGTACGGTATCCCCTCCTCTTCATCCCATACGTTGATTGGAGGTTTTGCCGGTGCTTTCTTGGCTGCTTTCGGTTGGGAAGCAGTAAGAGGAGGTGTTGTCGGAGCCACAGCTATCTTTATTGTCGTAGCTCCAGTAGCAGGAATGATCATGGCCTATTTGATTTCCATATGGTTCTTGAATTCTTTTCGCAAAGGACCTTGGATGAAAATGGTTTCCCTTGCCATCATAGCAGGTACATGCTATTTGGTGTGGGGTGCATTAGAATTCAAAAAGGATTTTAATGGATCGCATTCTTACACCATTTCTTTTAATGAAAAAGTGGACATAGAAGAATTGAAGGCGTCATTGAAATTCAAAGATGAAGATCTTAAAGAGTATTCTGCAGTGGTTAAAGCTGGAAAAGACAGTGCGGGTGCGGAAGATAAGTCTGGTCGTATTTATGTTGTTAGAACTGACTACATGCATAAGGTTGGGGATATGTCTGTGAGCTCAGATTTGACGCAAGCGATAGAGAAGAATATTCAAAAGAAAATCAAGACATCTTTTGCGATTGTAGATTGTCATAAAATTGGCCCTGAAGCTGATGCTAAGGAACGTTATGATACCTCAAATCTAAAGGCTGATTTCGAAACCTATTGGCTTAAGGTTGTTTTTCATGGCAATAATTTCAAATGGCTTTTGCTTGGATTTATTATGGTCGTGATGGCTGTCTTTACTTTATTTTTAAGTTCTTTGAATAATTCAAGAGCCAATCACTGGTTCAAGAGATTGCAACTTTTTTCGTCGGCCGCTTTCTCAGTCGGTCATGGTGGAAATGATGCCCAAAAGGTGATGGGTATTATTTCGGTTGCGTTAATTGCCAGCGGAAATATTACATCCATGAAGGAAATGCCCAATTGGGTTCCTTTGTCTTGCTATGCGGCCATCTCAATTGGTACAATGAGTGGTGGTTGGAAGATTGTAAAAACCATGGGTAACAAAATCACCAAAGTGACACCTTTTGAAGGAGTGGCTGCAGAGACTGCAGGTGCGGTAACTTTGTTCTTTACGGAGGGAATGAAGTTCCCATGGAAGATTGGTGGTGAAGTTATCAAGGGTATTCCGGTTTCAACAACCCATACCATTACAGGATCGATTATTGGCGTTGGTGTTACCAAAAGAATTAGTGCAGTGAAATGGGGGGTGACAGGTAAGTTGCTTACCGCTTGGATTATCACCATCCCAATATCCGCAGCCATGGGCGCAATTTTTTATTACGCTTGTGTGATGTTTGGATTGAACTAAATTGAAACAAGTATGGAAAATGAAAGGGCCTCTGCATAAGAGGCCCTTTTTGATATAAGTAGTTTTTTTTATTCAGCTGATTCAGCTTCCTCCACGGGTGCTTCAAAATCCAACATCCCTTTGCTTTGAAGAAGATTGTACCACTGAAAAAACTTGCGCAAATCACTCTCATAAACACGTTCCTGATCGTAGTTGGGCAGTACTTCTAACATCGCCTTTCTGATGTCCTTACCCTCAGATTTGTGAGAAGGACCTTGCTCTCCGTTGAACACTTTTTTTGCTTCCTCCATCACTTCTCTCAAAGAAACATCCTCATCTGTTGTAAACATTGAAATATCAGAAAGCGTACTCACTTTTTGGCTGGAGTGAATGGGAATTCTTTGGCCATCAACGATGGATTCTGCAATCACAACGGTTTTTCCGCCACTAATCACTTTGAAAAGTCCGCCTTTTCCTGAAACGGTAATAATTTTATCGAGAGCTGTTTTCATTTTTCAGTATTTTTTTGAGTGGCTCCAAATCTAAACAGGAAAGCTGTTCAATCCTGTTAAATGGGCTAAGATTCAAAAACTTTTTTCAACAAGGCCGAAGTTCGTGCTGCAGGATTTTTACGGATATTGTACTCTTCTTGCTCAACCATAATGAATAAACCATCAATGGCCTTTTGTGTAACAAAGTCACTGAGGTTGGGATTCAGTTTGGTAACCCCTGGAATTTTGTTGTATTGTGTGACAATCGCCTCATAATGTTTGGTTGCTCCAACTTTTTTCAGTGATTCTTCAATTACTGGTTTAAATTCAGCATATAAAGCAGATTGTGTTTGTTTTTTCAAGTAGACTGTACCTGCATTCAACTCCCCTTTCACTATGCTGATTGCATCGGAAACTGTCATATTGGTGATGGCTCTTATAAAGATGTCCTTGGCCTTTACTCCAGCATCTTCCGCAGCGCGATTGATGGACAATATTGCTTGATCAACCTCTTTTTCTAGGCCAATGGCTTTCAGCTTTTGTTCTTTGGCCTGGGCATCAGGGGGTAAAGGAATTTTAATCTTTGGATTGCCAAAGTAGCCATCTGTTTTGGAGACCAAATCTGCACCTAAGCTGGCTCCTTTTGTCAAAGCTTCTTTTAATGCATCCGCAGCTTCTTTTTCTGAAAATGCGGGTATGTTGCTTTTTACTGGTATTGCTTGATTGGCTTTATTGCTCAAATTTTTAAGGTTTTGTGCAGAACCTAACAATGGGAGTATGGCCAATAAGCCAATGGTCAACTTTTTCATCTTTGAAGTGTTTTGACAAATATAAATGGTTGTAGTCTACTAATTTTGTGCAGATGTTAAAGGATTGGAAAATTGGTCAAACTGTGCGTTTTCTCAATGACTCAGGTCAGGGGAAAATAACAGACATTGATTGGGAAAAAGGCGTTGCCATGGTCGAGGATGAAACGGAATTCTCTTTTCCACATCCGTTGAATGAATTGGTTTTGGTTGAAAACCTAGATGATGAAGCCAAAAGTTACGCTCGAGCGCAGCAAGATGTTCAGGAGCACTTTGTCAGGAACACCCATGAAAATGTCATCAATCGGGTGAATAAGGAGTTCAAGATGTTGTACAAGAATGAGCTGGCTTCAAGTGAGCGCAGAAGAGGAGAAGTGATGGAAGTTGACTTGCACATCCATCACTTGATGCATTCACATGATGGCATGACCAACGGAGAGATTGTTACCATCCAATTGGAGCATTTTGAGCGCATCATGCGAATTGCTGTAAAAGACAAAATCAAAAAAGTTGTTTTCATTCACGGCGTTGGACAAGGCGTTTTAAGATCTGAGATTAGACGCATGTTAAAGTCCTATTATCCTCAATGTGAATTTCAAGATGCCAATTGGCAGCAATATGGTCAAGGCGCTACGATGGTGTCCTTTTGATTAAGGTTTTATTTCCTCAAAAACAATAGCGCCGGAATTGATGCAGTAGCGCAATCCCGTTGGAGGTGGTCCATCATTGAATACATGTCCCAAGTGTCCTTCACATTTTGCGCAAGTAATTTCCGTGCGGATCATGCCATGGCTCTTATCCAAATGTTCTTTGACTGCGCTGTCATTGATGGCCTTAAAATAGCTTGGCCAGCCGCAGCCTGAGTCAAATTTAGTATCCGATAAAAATAAAGGAGATTGGCAACCGGCACATTTGTAAATCCCAACTTCATGGTGGTTCCAATATGAACCGGAAAATGCGCGTTCAGTTCCTTTCTCGCGCAGTATTCTGTATTGTTCTGGAGTTAATATTTTTTTCCAGTCTTCTTCTGTCTTTTTCATATTGTTGTCTTTTAGTTCAATAGGTTTTTCTGTCAATGTTTTGGATTGATTTTGAGCGTTGCATCCAAATTGAATGAGCAAAAGTGTTGCGATAATAATTGTACCTAGTTTCATTTTGATGCAACGGAATGGGTTGGTAAATATTGAGCAGTGAGGGATCCGGAACCCTTCTTTTTGGCTTCTTTAACAGTTCCTTCATAAATTAACTGACCTCCTTTGTTGCCACCTTCAGGACCTAGTTCAATAAGCCAATCAGCACAGTTGATGACATCTGTGTGGTGTTCAATGGTGACTATGGTGTGGCCTTCTGCGAGCAGTGCTTCAAAGCTATTCATGAGTTTGGCAACATCATGAGCGTGCAAACCAGTGGTAGGTTCGTCAAAGAAGAACAACGTGGAGTTTTGATTTTTCTTGGACAAGAAGCTGGCCAATTTAATGCGCTGTGCCTCACCTCCGCTCAAGGTACTTGAGCTTTGACCAAGTCCTACATATCCCATGCCGACCTCTTGGAGGGGCTTTAATTTATGAATCAAGTTTTTGTGTATTCGCGATGTAGGGTGGTCAAAGAATACAACAGCTTCATCGACGGTCATGGCTAATACTTCAGCAATATTTTTGCCTTTGAATTCTACTTCAATAACTTCATCCTTGAATCTTTTCCCGTGGCATTGATCACAAACCAATTGAACGTCCGCCATGAATTGCATCGATATGGTTTGCATTCCCTCGCCTTGACATGCTTCACACCTACCTCCTTCTACGTTGAAAGAAAAGTGGGACGCCGTTAATCCTCTGGCTGTTGATGCGGGTTGAGAAGCAAAGATGTCACGTATTTCATCATAGGCTTTCAAATAGGTGATGGGGTTACTTCTGGAACTCCTACCGATGGGGTTTTGATCTACAAAAATAACTTGATCGATTCGTTTTAATGCACCGGATAGTTGGGTGTATTTATTAGAACCTGGAACTGGTTCACCGATATGTTGCGCAAGAGCGGGGTAGAGGATGTCCCTGATTAAAGTTGACTTTCCGCTTCCACTTACGCCCGCAATGGCAGTTAATGCAAACAACGGAATCTTGATGTCGATGTGTTGTAGGTTGTGTTCATGCGCTCCTTCTAAATGAATAAAGTCCTTGCCAAGCAGATTAGAATTTTTTCTTTGAATGGTGAGCTGATGATTTAGGTATTTTGCAGTGAGTGATTTTTTGTTTTTAAGCAATTCTTTGCCGTTGCCACTGAATACAACTTCTCCGCCTTTGAATCCTGCTTCAGGCCCCATATCAATGATGTAGTCTGCTTGCATCATTATTTTTTCGTCATGTTCAACTACGATGACGGTGTTTCCTTGTTCTTTGAGCTGGTGGAGGACCTTGATTAGATTCTCTGTATCCTTGGGATGAAGGCCAATACTCGGCTCATCCAAAATATAAATAGAACCCACCAAAGACGATCCCAAATTGGTAGCCAAATTGATGCGTTGACTTTCACCACCACTGAGGGAACTGGACAATCGATTTAGGGTTAAATACTCTAAGCCAACATCCACCAAAAACTGAAGACGGTTTTGAATTTCAGTGACCATTCTTTTTCCAATTTCCCAGTCGTGCTTGCTCCAGGGAATACCATCAAAAAATTGTTTGAGTGAGTGAATGGGCATTTGCACCAATTCCATGAGGTTTTTATCGTGGATTTTTACATAGCCCGCATCTTTTCGCAGACGCGTACCTTCACATTCTGGGCAATTTGTTTTACCGCGGTACCTGGATAGCATGACGCGGTATTGAATTTTATAAGCCTCGCGTTCTAATGACTGAAAGAACTCATAAATACCATGGAAATAAGACGTGCCATTCCAAAGCATGTCCCACTCCTTTTTGTCCAAATCTTTATATGCTTTATGTATTGGGAATTGCGCTTTTTTTGATCCAGCGATGAGTTGCTCTTTCCATTCACTCATTTTTTCACCTTTCCAACAAACAATGGCATCTTGGTACACGCTTAGTCTTTTATCAGGAACCACTAAATTTTCGTTTACGCCGATGATGCTCCCAAATCCACCACATTTTTTGCATGCGCCAATGGGGTTGTTGAATGAGAAAAAATTAACGCTAGGCATCTCAAAGCTCATCCCATCTTTTTCAAAGCGATTGGAGAAGTGGTGGTATTTGGTTTTGTTGTATTCATAAACACTGAATTCACCTTCCCCTTCATTGAATGCCGACTCGATAGAATCTGCAATTCTGTTCCACTCTCCTTCGTCATCTTTGGCAACCACCCAGCGATCTATCATGAGATGTGTCGGGATTGCTTGACCCTCTTGCCATTCATCGATGGCAATCAATTCCTTTCCATTCCAAACCCTAGAGAAACCTTTTTGCAGCAGTGCATTGGGATTCCATTGCTTGGAAAGGGAGACCAATATCAAAATTCGTTCACCATCTTTTTTTTGAAGAAAATCAATGACAGTGGAGGTAGTGTCATGTTTAACTTGCTCGCCTGAAATGGGAGAGAAAGTTTTGCCGAGACGCGCAAACAACAGTTTTAAATAGTCATAAATTTCTGTGCTGGTTCCAATGGTGGAACGAGAACTTTTTGAAGTAACTTTTTGTTGGATGGCTATGGCAGGGCTGATTCCCGTGATACGATCTACATCTGGCTTGTCCAGTTTGCCAAGGAATTGACGGGCATATGCGCTCAAACTTTCAACATAACGTCTCTGGCCCTCTGCGAACAAGGTGTCAAAGGCAAGGCTGCTTTTACCAGAACCACTGAGTCCTGTGATTACGGTGAGTGATCTTCTGGGAATTTCAACCGTAATGTTTTTGAGATTGTGCATTCTTGCACCTTCTATTTTAATGTTCTTGCCTTGCTTCATGGATAACCAAAGAACAAATTAACGACATGCAGGTTCAGTTTTTTTTATGTAAATTTTTTTTTACAAGAAAAGTTTGTATATTCGTCAGTATAATAAAACACAGTAACACGCCTATCGAATAAACCTCTACTTTTTAAAGATTTGTTTAACCCAAATAAAAAGGAGGTCATCATGTGTTACAATCAAAAAACCCCAGATGAGTTATTGGTCAAAAATTACCTTCACGGTGATGAGGGAGCTTTTGCAGTTCTTTTAAAAAGACACCAATCAAAGATTTTTGGAAAAGTTTTGTCCGTGGTAAGAGACCGTGCTGTAGCCCAGGACATTTTTCAAGATGCCTTGATGAAGGCTGTTTTTGCAATGAAGTCAGGTAGTTATAATGAGGAAGGAAAGTTTTTACCTTGGGTAATGCGCATCGCTCACAATTTGTGCATTGATCATTTTAGAGCAAAGAAGAAAATGCCTATCAAGAGAGGCAATGATGAATACAACCCTTTGGATTTTGTTCGCGATCGTCACCTCAATGCTGAGCAATCTGTTGTCAAAACAGAAGTCTTGGATGTAGCTCGCAAGTTGCTGGCATACTTGCCCGATGATCAAAAAGAAATTGTCATGATGCGTGTTTATTTTGATATGAGTTTTAAAGAAATTGCTGATCAACTCAATATCAGTATCAATACAGCTTTGGGAAGAATGCGTTATGCCAAAATCAATCTCACCAAGGTCATTGACGAGCAGAATATGGATTTAATTTTTGCGGAGGTTTAGGGTAGAAAAATTTCTGCCATCATGCACCTTGCGCTACCGCCACCAATGGTTTCAATGGTAGGTATCGAAACAATTAAGGGGTCTAGGAATTTTTCCCAGGCCCTTTTTTGTTGGGTTGTGTATGCATTCCATGCGGTTTCAGATATTACGCCCAAAGGAGCATTTTTTCCTTCTACTTCGAGAACATTGGCCCCAAATTGATTCATCTGATCGAAATTGATTTCAATCAATTCTATTTGATTTTGCTCACACCAAAATTTTACTTTGTCGCTTTCTGTTATGGCCTCTAAGCATGCGATCATCCAATGATTACCGATGGATAGCACAACATTGGTGTGGTAAATTTCTTTTCTATTGGCATCGAGTGCATCGAGTAGAATGATGTTGTGTGGGCTGAATTGACAGAATGCATTCAGCGCCTTTTCTTGCGAACGAATGCTTCTGCTCATGAATAGGGTTTCAGATGCATGATGGAAGATCATGCTTCCCGTGCCCTCTAGAAATAGCCCTTGTTTTTCTAATTCACTTAAGTCAATGATTTCATTGATTTGAAATCCATGATTTTGCAAAATAAAATCATAGGCTATTTCTCTTTCCTGCCTTCTGTTCTCATTGGCCATGGGAAAGTAAAAGAAACGGCCATCATGGGTTGTACTAAAAACATTATTGGGAAAAACCGCGTCAGGTGTTTGCGCTTGTCCACTGGCTACCAGCACCTCCACACCTTTCAAAGTAAGCTGATCAACAAATAAGTTGAATTCCTTTCTCGCTAGGTATTCACTTTCCTTGTTATTGAGTGAGGTTTTCGTTTGGAAAGCATTTGAAGCCGCTGTTTGTAGGTTGTAGCAAAATCCGATAGGATCGGTCATCAGTAACTTTCGTGTGGTTTGTTTGCGGTTAATGGCCATGTACTGATGTATTTTAGTGGCGTGAAAATACAAAAGATCATTGCCTCCATTGTTATTGTACCCATACTCTTGTTGGTTTTGGGTTGTGGGAACAGCCATTTGCCTTTTTTTAAAAACAAGAAAGAAGGATATATCCGATATGAAGTTTCCTTTCCCAATGAAACAGGTTTGATGGCCCAATTCTATCCAAAGGAAATGATGTTTTATTTTAATGAAAATGAAGCCCATGCAGTATTGGCTTCAGCTTACAATGTTGTAACCACGGATTTTTTTATAGGGCAAAAAGATGAGTTTTTCTCTCATTATTTTAAGTCCTACGGTGATAAACAGGTCATACACATGCACCATCAAAACATTCATGATTGGTTGAAGCGATATCCAGATGTGCGGTTAGAAAAGACCAATGAAACATTGGAAATAGCAGGTTACAAATGTGAAAAGACCATTGCTCATTTTTTAATTGATAGCTTGCCTACCATTGAATTGTACTCAACAAAGGCATTTGGTCCAAAAGACAACAATTGGTGGAATAAATTTGAGGGATTGGAGGGCGTTTTGATGGGTTATGAAGTGAATCTTTATGGGAAGCGGATGAAACTAAGGGCTGCTGAAATTGTATTTGAAAAGCAAGATCCGTCTGTTTTTGAGAGACCAGAAGGGTACCGATCTGTAAGTTTTGATGAGATGGACTCATCTTTGAAGGCGCTCACAAAAGTTTTTTCGAATTCTTAGTGAACGAATTGAAACTTGTCGGGTACAGCGTCAAAAAACATGATGTTGTACTTAAGAAAACTGCAATCCGATAGTCGTTATTTTCAGATAATTGGACAATCTACTTTTTTATTAGCAGGCATATTTATAATGGATTGGCATGTCCATTTACCTCTTTTTTTATGGGCCATTTTTGGCAGCGTTGCTTTTCAAATGTTGGCTATTTATTTTGGTTTGGCGGACGGGAATAGTTTGAGAAGCGCATTGATTACAGGTTTGGGATTGTCTTTGTTGTTGAGGGTCAATCATCCATTGATGATGGTCAGCGCTGCAGCACTTGCCATTGGGCAGAAGTTTGTATTTAAATACAAGGGATATCACTTTTGGAATCCAGCCAATTTTGGGATTGGTGTCTTGGTTTTAATTAGCGATCAAGCATGGATTTCTCCAGCCCAATGGGATCACCATTTGTGGGTGGTAGGATTGATAGCGGTCATGGGTTTTTTTGTTTTGAAGACGGCTAATCGATGGGATACTGCATTGTTTTTTGGGATAACATTGGCTTTGCTTTGCTGGGTTAGGTTTTCTTGGTTTTTGGGATGGGATTGGAAAGTTTGGTGGCATCAATTCAACATGGGGTCTTTTTGGCTGTACACTTTGTTCATGATTACCGATCCCATGACTACACCTCAGCGCAAGTGGATACGTCGTCTATGGGCAGTGGTTTTGGGTTTGGTTACTTTTTATCTTCAGCATTTTAAGTTCATTCCTACCGCTGCTGTTTGGTCACTTTTAATGATGACTCCTTTGGTGCCGTTTATCAATCATTTATTTCCTGCTGAACGTTGGAGTTGGATTCCGAAAACATCAAAAATATAAACCTTTTAAAATGAATTATTATGAAAACGAGAAGTCTTTTCTTTCTGGGCCTAATGCTCTTGGCCTTTAATCAGGCAAGTGCCTTTTGTGGCTTTTATGTAGCCAAGGCAGATGCCACATTGTTCAACAACAAAAGTGAGGTGATCTTGGTTCGCGATGGTGAATACACGGTGATCACGATGGGAAGTGATTTCAAAGGTGATGTCAAGGATTTTGCTATGGTGGTTCCTGTTCCTGTTGTGTTGGCGCGTCAGGATATTTCCATTGTGGACCGCGGAATATTTGATCGTCTGGATGCCTATTCTTCGCCCCGATTGGCCGAATATTATGACTACAATCCTTGTCAACGTCCGATGATTGAGGAGAAGGATTTTGCTTATCCTACGTCCGACAATATGGATGAGTCAATCAATATGCGTGTGAAGGCATTGACCAAAAAAGAATACGGAGTGACCATTGAGGCGCAGTATACAGTTGGCGAGTACGACATCCTATTGCTATCTGCAACGGAGAGCAACGGACTTAAAAATTGGTTGACAGACAATGGATACAAAATTCCGGCAAAAGCGGAAAGGGTATTAGCGCCATACATCAAAAGCAATATGAAATTTTTTGTTGTAAAAGTCAATTTAGAAGAAATGAAAAAGGCTGGTTTTGATCAGTTGCGTCCAATCCAAGTGCGATTTACGCATCCTAAATTCATGCTGCCATTGCGCTTGGGAATGGCCAATAGCGGAGGTTCACAGGATATGATTGTCTATGCTTTTTCCCGAACGGGCAGAGTGGAATGCACCAATTACCGAACAGTGAAGATGCCTACCGATAAGCATATTCCATTGACGGTAAAACAAGACTTTGGTCCCTTTTACAAAAGATTGTTTGAGCATCAATGGCAGAAGGAGGGAAAGAATGTGGTCTTTTTAGAGTATGCTTGGAATGTAACGCCCAGTTGGGGAGGAATGAAATGTGATCCTTGTGTTGGTCCTCCGCCCATCAATCAGGATTTTACAATGGCGGGTGTGAATGCCAATTGGAGTAATATCTTCTTTACGCGCATGCATGTGCGTTATGACGAGGCGCATTTTCCTGCAGATTTGCAGTTTCAGGTTACACCCAATGCCGAACATTACCAGGCGCGTTATGTGGTTACCAATCCCGCTCCGGTTTATGATGGTTTTGGTTGCCCCGAAGGACAGGAGTATTTGATTTCCTTGCACAACAAAAGGAAATTAGAATTGGATGAGTATTACGCATTGTGTGGTTTAAGCCACCGTGCAGCCAAGGATTATCTTTCAGAGTATGATCGTTATCTATCTCAAATTCCGGAGGAATGGAAAGAGCCAACCTATGAAAATTTGCCTGAGGAGGGGTTGAAGAAAGGAGGACTTAATCCCATGGATTCCATCCCGCAAGCGGTTCATCAAGTCATGCACGATGATTCTAAGCGTGAAGGTGTTGTTTACTTTCTGCTACTCATTAGCATGGTGGTCTTGGTTGTATGGAAAAGCAACCAAACCAAGTCTTAAATTTGATTGAAGATGTTGGCCAATTTTTGAGTGGCGGTTTCTGCTGAAAATTGCGTGATTATATCATCATTGCGCTTAAATTGGTCGAGTAAATTTGGATTTAGAATGAGTTGGTGAAGGTAATTGACCAGCTCATTTTCATTTTCAGGATCGATGTTTTTGCCAAGCCCAGAGCTTTCTAAAATTTCTTTGGCTTCTGAATCTTCGCATAGTCCAAGTATTGGCTTATTGATGGAGATGTACTCAAATAATTTGCTGGGTATAAAGAGGTTCCGGTGTCTTGAAGAATTGGACTTTTCCAATGGAAGAAAAAGAAGATCCATTTCCTTGAGTTTCTTGATGGTATCGGTGTTGGATTGAAATCCTTGAATAAAAATGGAGTCACCCAAATTCATTTCTTCGATGAGAGCTTGGTAGTATGGATCAATGCTTCCCCAGAGGTGAAACTGAATATCATTGGAGCCACTTGATTTTTCTTTTTTGAGCTTTTCCATTGCTTTAAAAAGGGGAAGGGGTGACCTGAAGCTGGGATCAATAGAATCGGGGCGATAAGTCCAAAATAGATCTGCAATGCCATTAACCCAATGGTTGTTTCTTTTTGGATAGTGTTGCAGTATACCCGCGTAGCCAATCTTAATCATGGGAAATCATGTTATGTATGGTTGAAACCTTTTGAGGTGGAAAACCATAGTAACTTATATACAACCTTTTTACTTCATCATTGTTCACAATGACGTGATCCGCTGATTTGAGAAGATAATGTTCTATGGTTCTGCTGATGTACCAATGAATCTTGGAAGGAAAAGTATAGGCATAACAATCGGTGAATGGATCTCTGATGTCAGCCACCCATTTGAAATCATATTTTTTTTTAAGCCACCAGCCCAGCAGAATGGTAAAGTATGGACTGCTGGAGGTGTACACGATTTTGCAGTTGTTTTCTTTGCCAATTTCTGCAATCTTTTTGCTGGAGAGTATGGGCCATAGACAACCTCTTTCCCAAAAGAAAGGATAAAACAAAAACCAGAATAATCTGTACAGTCTAAGGCGTTGTAGTGTTTTAATCCAACGGGGATAGATATGGGCTTTTAAGCGATGGATTTTGTCTGCAGAGGAGATTTGGTTTAATCCGATTTCATCATGAGGCTTTCCGGTTTTGGTACTCTCATTATTTTTAATAGTGACAACAATAGGTTGAAATCCCAGTTTTGGAAGGTGATTAACAAATTGAATACTTCTCCTTACCCCAGCACCTCCGATTGGTGGAAATTGGTAGGCAATGAAGAGAATGTTTTTCATAGTTTGTTTTTCAAAGTCTCAATAGTAATCAATTGTCCGCCGTTATTCTTCACCCATTCAATGTAATCTCTTAGGGCCGACCAACTGTATAAATTTAGGCTTTTGGGATGGTTTAACCAAATGACAAAATCAGCTCCATTTTCCCATATTTGCTCGGTAACGGAACGAAAGAGCATTTTGGTTGCGCGATCCGCTTTGTCGAGGGAAGCTGTACGTGGAAGTATTTCTTTTTTTACGCCCAAATTCATGGGTGATTGTGCACCTGCACCTTCTTCTTCTTGTGAGCTCCATTTGAGCCAACGATA
This sequence comes from Chryseobacterium gleum, assembly GCA_945878635.1. Lineage (GTDB taxonomy): Bacteria > Bacteroidota > Bacteroidia > Flavobacteriales_D > Sanyastnellaceae > CAMCTV01. The sequence continues at coordinate 34,921 of CAMCTV010000008.1, forward strand.
ATTGAGTGAAAGGGAGGCTTTTTTAAAAAAATCCAATTCCTTGGTAATGGCCTGTGAAATCGGTAATTCGAGTATTCTACCTTGTTGATGCTCCTGAAAGCAACCGGTTTGAGAATCAATTTTCCAATGTGTTTTTTCAGGATGTTTTCTGTGGTCTGTTGTAAAGAACTTGCACTCTTTATAGAAACCAGGGAAAATGCTGGTTTCAATTGTAAAACCAAGATCTTCTATGGTTTTTAGATAATGTTGAGGTTCTTCAATTACCAATCCTCCCATTCTAAAAGCGCAAGGAACAATGTTGAATTCTGTTTTGAAAATTTCCAAGCAACGTTTCAACGCTTCAATCATCTTGTCACTTCCGTGGTTCTCAACAAAACCATTCCATGAGTAATCAGCCTTATTGAAATTCCAACGATTCTGATCTTCGCTCCAAGTGCTTGTGATCCAATGTGGGTGCCAATGAAATTGTAATTCATGACCACAAGTAGCTAACCAATTCAATTGGTCTTTGATGCGTTTGTATTCCTGATGAAGACCACATCTTTTCAAAGCTTCCAGATAAGCAATATCAATAAAGAAAGAAAGAGGTACAGATTGGTGATTGGCGATATCTGTGAGCTTCTGGGTTTTGGTAATGAGGTGCTCCAGGTCGTTTTGACCATCAAAGAAAATTTCGTAATCAAATGTTAGTACACTTAGCCTTTTCACAATTCCAGTTAAAGCCTTACAAATATAGGAATGCATTTAATTTTAGGTTCATTATTGCGCTATCTTTAGAATAAATTTTAAATCATGAATTGGATAATTTTTGGCGCAATAGGCGTCGTACTGTTTTTAGGG
>CAMCTV010000009.1 GCA_945878635.1 Chryseobacterium gleum
GAACTTTGTTGCCTGTCTCTTTCAATTCCATCAAATGATTACCAAATCCTACAATGGGTTTGAATGCATCAAAGTTGGGGGTGAATTCAGGATCTGCAATAGCATATTGTAACACACGATCCAATGCAATAGAGGTAGGATCAAAATATCCTTTGGACCATTCTTTCATTTCTTCCATCTTGTGGTAAAATCGAACGAAATAATGTCTGTTGTCTTGAATGTCAATCGGCTTATTGACGTCCTTATTATAATTGAAATGATGGATGGTTGAGTTAGTATCGTTCAAATCAAAGTGCATCGCAACACCTCTCAAAATATCATCGATTTCCTTTTCAAAGTTCGTAGAATCCCCCACCACTTCAATCTTATATTGTTTGCCCATGAACAAACCTTGATATTCTCTACCTTGCAAAGTAGATTTGGAATTATTTTGGCAAGCGCAAACCATGAAGAAAGTCGCAAGAATGAAGAACCTAATCATAGTCAACAAAATTAAGGCAAGTATGCAAGTACTTGGTCTTGTTGCTTTGAATATGTTATCCATCTTGTGCTGTTCACAATCACCCGTATGGATGGATCAAAGTCCTTTTGGCCACCAGGAAGGCATTAGAAGTGTTACAACAACTTCTTTGGATGGCGATGTTGTTTTTCCCGTTTTGTTTCTGCAACAAACCACCCCATTGTGGTTTCAGTTTGATTGGTTAGCTGATGAAAGAGAATGGCTGAGCTACCGCATTTTTCATTGTAATGTTGAAGGTAAGATCAATGAAGTTGATTACACCGAGTATGTTCAAGGTTTTGAATCGCAGGAAATTTCCGAATCGCCTGAGTTTGGTGTCAACACCACAACTGATTATGTCCATTACCACTTGGCATTTCCCAATGACATGATGCGACCCACGAAGTCCGGTCGTTATTGGTTGTTGATTTATAGAAACAATGATTGGGAGGACAGAGACAATCATGTTGTATCGTTTCCTTTTTTTGTTGTCGATGAAAAAGTAATGATGCAAGCGCAGCTCAGACGTTCTTCCTTTGTTTCCAATATTTATTCTCACCAGCAGTTGGACGTGACTGTAAATCCCAACGAATATTTTTTGTCTGATATATTTAGAGACATTCATTTGTCTGTATATCAAAACTTCGAGTTGCAGTCGAGCAATAATTTTATCCATCCCAAACCTACATTTGTTGAGCCGCACCAATGGCGATTTGTTGATGACACTCACCCCGGTTTTCCGGGAGGAAATGAATGGCGAATGATGTCAACCGTTGATATTTCAGTACCCGGATTCAATATTGACCATACCCTGCCCAATCAAGAATGGCCAGAGGTTTTTGTAGCCATGGACCAATCCAACAAAAGAGCCCATTCCAGTTGGATGGATTACAATGGCAAAAATATCTGGGTGACCAAAAACAGTTCAGTTCAAGCACTAGAAGCAGATTATTTCTTGACTCACTTTCGTTTTAAACATCCACATGAATCACAACAAAAACTTTATCTTGAAATACAAACGAATTTAGGAATCAAAGAATTATTCAATTGTAATTATGATGAATATTCAGCTTCTTACCGTTGCGATGCACTGTTAAAGCAAGGGATTTACAATTACCGATATCGTTTTTTTAACTCAGATACATCCAACGAAAACGGATTGGAATACACAGAGGGTAACTTTGCAGAAACGATGAATGAATATCATTGTTTTTTATACCAACGAGACCCAGTTTATCAAATGGATCAAATCATTGGTTTTTACAAATTGAGCAACCGTCCATGAAAATAGTTGTAATTGGAAATGGGAAGATGGCGGCAGATTGCATCAAGATGATTTTGAATCAAACAGTGCATCAATTGTCTTATGTTTTCTTTGAAGCAGATATGAATGTCCAACCCAAGGTTTTATTGGATTGTATTGAAGAAAATCAAATTCCCTCCGCAGCCATTATCAAGATTCATGATGAAGGGAATTTAAACGTTTTGGAAGAACTTCAACCCGATTGGATTTTCAACATCAACTGTTATCAATACCTCAGGGCTATTGTTCTTTCCAAGGCCAAATGCGGTGTCATCAACTTTCACAATGGTCCCTTACCGAGATATGGCGGTGTTAACATACCTACATGGGTCATACTAAACGGAGAGCAACAGCATGGAGTAACTTGGCATTTGGTCAATGAAGCCATAGATGCTGGTGATATTTTAGAACAAAGTACTTTTGAATTATCGTCCAAAATCACCGCAGCACAATTGATGGTTAAATGCATTCAAGAAGGGATTCGCTTGTTTGAAGAAAATTGGATCTGCTGGATAGAAGGCCACACCAAGCCTCGCGTTCAGAATGGTGAAAGATTGTACTTTGGTTTAAAAGACAAAGTCAACCATGAGGGAATGCTCTCTGCCAACAATACAAGTGTTGACTGGGATAGAACAGTTAGGGCGCTCCATCTATTTCCTTACCCAAATGATGTCGCTTATGCGCACATTAAGATTCAGCATCAGAAATACTTTGCCATTGCGGGTAAGATCATTGATAATGATATTTCGCATCCCATCGGCACCATCACGTTGGATCAACCGACTGGTTTTGCTGTACAATTGTCCGATGGTCATTACCTCATCACGCAATTGGCCGATGAAGAATGGAAATTGATTAAACCCAAAGATTTAGCGCTTATCTGCGGCTGTTCCAACTCAATGATTGAATAGTTTTTACAGACTTTTCAAATTTTTTCATCTCTTTTTTTCAACAATCTCTAATTTTTTTGGATCGCCTTTTTCAAGTTATCCCCATTTCATTAACACTCCTTTCCTCAACCAAAAAAGGCGAATAGCTTTACAAGGTTGAGCATCACAACTCGACCCTAAACAAATTTTTAAGGAATGATTACACGAATTATTGGTATCAATACCAGTACCTATGTGAACGCAGAAATGCGTCTAGATGATTGCGATTCATTGCAGTTGGTGGGGCCCAACAACGTCGGTAAATCGACGTTGATTTATACCCTGAATTTCTTGTTCATCGTTGACGGATCCAAGATGTCTTTCTCAGGTCAACGCCGCGGCGACAAAGAAACCATTCACCACTACTTCCCAACCCACAACCAGAGTTATATCATTTTTGAGATCAAGAAGAACGATGCTGAGTATTGTATTCTGGTCAAGCGTGATAGCGATGGGGAATTGGAATATTTCAGATTGAATTGCGAATACCGTTCACAATATTTCTTCACCAAAGAAGGCACACACCAGCGTATCCGCAAATGGGATGAAGTTCAAACCACTTTGGAAGAGGAAAAAGTAGAGCTGTATTTGTACAAGAGCAAGACAGAAGTTTTCAATGCCGTTTACGCACGTGGCAAGCGCAATGAAGCGGTTATTTGGTTAGAGGATAGCGTAAGAACGGATGGATTATCCAACAACTTTTCAAAGGTTTATCGTTATTTGATCAATTCAAAATTGATCACCAATAAAACCCTAAAGGAGTCTTTGATCATTGCCGATAACAGAGAGAACGAAGGGCTTTCATTTTCGCAAAAGAACAAGAAAGACATCAACGATTTGTTGCGCATCAATGAGGAAATTAAAACCATCAAGTCCATACAGAAGGATTTTGAAGAGTTCCGAGAGGTGGTGAATTTGTTTAGAGCGAAGAACAAGATTGTAAGTGATCTGGTTTATGCTTTTGACAAACAATACAACGGTGTCATTCAGGATTTGGATTCTGGTCGTTTGGACAAAGAGAAGAATTTCCAAACCACTTTGGTCAATGTCAATGAAAAATTGAAGCCGCGTCAAGAGGAGTTGAACCGTGAAATTGGTAAAAAGGAAACCGAAGAAGAAATGCTAGAAAAGGATTTCATTGGATTGCAGACCCAATTGGATGAAATCAATTCTTTTGAGACCAAGAAGTTTTTGGATGAGGCCTTGATCAATTTAGACGCCAAGCGCAAGGAGACTGAAGTTAGAATCACCACAGTTGAGAATAAAAAATTGGATACCAAGCAACTGGAGTCCAAGTTGGGCAAATTGGACAGCGCCATTTCATTGTTGGAAAATCAGATTAAGAATTATGATGACCAGTTAATCCAAAAGATTACCGGTGATGATGAATCGAGAAAGGTATTGAATGCAATCTTCACACCGGAGTTCGCTACTCTACCTTCCAATTTGGTAAAGAAAAAGATCACCAAAGTTGGAGCGAGCATGAACATTTTTGATGGTGAAATCAAATTGCCCAAGGATATGCCATCCAAGGATATACCTTCTGTGAAAGCACTGAAAGAGGAATTGGCAGAGGTTCAGGCGGAGAAAATTGAATTGGAAAAACTTTGGGTAGTGGCCATGCACTTGGACAAGGCGCAGAAAGAGTTGCAAAAAGTAAATGAAGACATCGAGGCCACTAAGGAAAAATTACGCAAGCTGAAAGAAAAGCCATCTTTAGAAAAGAAGATTTCTGAGTTGGGCAAGCAATTGCGCGAGGTCAAAGGAGAAAAGCAAACTCTTGAAGAGGAATTGCGCAAGTTAAAGAAAGATATCATTGAAAAAACGCTAGCGTTGGATACCTGGAAAGAGGACATCCGCAAGTCAGAGGAAAGGTTGATTGAGTTGAAGCGCAGAAAGCAAGAAATTGAAATGTTGGGCATTGTTCCAACAGCTTTTGATACAACAGAGTCATTGGACGATATCTACCAAAAAATCAAATTGGTGAGCCAAGATCGTGAAACATTGAAGTCCACTAAAGATAGAACCTTTGATCAACTGCGTTTCAAAACCAATAGCGCAACAGCGGATGAAAATGAATTCATTAAATTCATTGAAGATGAAATTGCTTGCATCCAGGACAAAGAAAAATCCATCGATGGATTGTTGGCATCTATTTCAACCCAATTTGCCAATCCAGCTTACAATCTAAGAAAGCGCTTCGAAGAATTCAAAGCATTTGTATACAACAAATTCAATGATAGTCTTTCCAAGACACGCATCTCCAACATTGAAAGTTTGCGCATTGAGCTGGTAGACAACAAGCGTGTATTGTTTGACTTGGAAAGAATTTCTTCCATTGAAAACTTGACTTCTCAATTGGCCTTTGAATTTGAACAAGGTGAGGACTTGAAGATTCTGAACAACTACTTGGACAATGGAAAGACCATTGAGTTTGAAGATTTGTTTGACATTGAATTGCACCTGAACATCAAAGGCACTTTGAAGCGTGTGGATTTGAAAGAGCAAGTAGAATCGGACGGTACGGATAGGATGATTCGTTTGGTCATTGTCATGGCCATCATCAATCGTTTGGCCATTAGCTCTCCTCAAAATAAAATTGCACTCTTCATTGACGAGATTGGAACCATTGATGAGCAAAACCGTCCTCAGCTGGTACAGTTCTGTAAGGAGCACAACTACTTACCCATTTTTGCGGCGCCTCAGCCTTATGACGGATTCTCCAAGTATTATTTCATCTTCCGTTCAAAAGGAAAGATCAATTTGAATGATCGCCAACATGCTGTAAGACGTGAAGAATTAAACCTTTTGAACTAATGAAAACCTTTGATAACGAATTTCAATACAGCCCTTCAATTATAGAAAATCTTGAAGAGGTAAAAGTAAAATTTCACTTGATTGAAACCAGCGAAATAGCACAAAATGATTAAAGCAGAACCACGGACCATCCTAAATTTCTTGCACACCTATTTTGATGTGGTGCGGGATCTTTTTGAGTTCCAAGCCCATCATGGATTGATATCCAGAGAAGCTTTTGACATGATTGTCAAAAAACATGGTCAGCAAAACATCGTGGGAAAGCTGAAAGAGTACCGCATCGTAAGGAGCATCGGTAGTGATTTTGAAATGCGCGATGTGTATTTCAAAATGATGGAGTTCCTATTGTTTGAGTTCAAACCTTTGCTACCTGAGACCATCGAAAAGTACAAAGGAGCCATTGCCGAATTGTACATGAAAATTCGCTTGGGTGAAAACCATGATCGTGAAATCTTGCAAGAGCGCATCAAGAACATCTCCCATCAAATCCGCGAGCTTGTTGATTTGGTCGAGCGCAATGCTTTTCGATTGCTCAGCGAGACAAGGGATTTGAAATCCAACATCGAGCGCGTGGAATACCGCGAGAAAGTACACAAAGCGTCTTTTTGGATTGAGTATTACATCCTTCCATTGAACAAAATTTTGGACGTCAATCACTCGGAGTCTGTTACCAGTAAGCTATTAGAGGTCAGTGAATACGCCAATCGCAAACGATTGGATTTTGGTGATGAAACCATCCGCACTGAGTTTGAGAAATTGTACATGCAGCTGATTCAGACCAACCAAGATTTATTGCGTCAATCAAAGATTCTGACCAATGAATTGTTACCTCTCTTGGAAAGAATCAGAACTGAATCCTTGATTCTTACAGGTTTCATTGAGTTCTTGCGCAATCCATACAAAGTAGAAACACCACCTTTGTTGAAAGGATCGAGAACGATGGTTTACGCTAAGGAAATGCTCTTCAAAGTAAAAGAATTCTTTGAACAGTTTGAGCACCAAGAGGCTGTTTATTACGAAGAGGTGGATACGCAATTTGACAAATGGATTTTTGACCGAGAGGTTTTCATGGGGCAGTTGAATGCAGATCTGCCCGTGAAAGATTTCTTTGGATGGTGTTCCAAAATGTTGCTGAAAGAGTTCCCCAACATTGAGACAGAAAAATTCTTTGCCATCACTGGATTGTTATTTGATGAGCATTTGAATGTTGAGTTTCCCAAGAAAGATGAGAGAACCGTGATAGAAACATTGAATGCCCGCATCAATCTACCGAAAATTAAAATAGAAACCCCCGTAAAAATTTAAGTATGGTATACCCTACGCACCATAGAAGAATCGTTGAAGACCTGATGGGTGGTAAGTTCATTTTGAGCAATGAAGACCACTACAATTCAATGAAAGAAAATGACAAGTTTTACAATGAATTTTTCAAAATCAGTTTTGATTTGGATTTGATTGTCAAGCCAGAGTTTTGCTATCTTTTGTCCAAAGACACGCAGGAGAATTTCTCTAGAGATGTCAGTATTTTCATAGCCGTATTGTGTTACGAGCTGGACAAAGACGGACAGAACTTCATGGAAATGATGGACTATCATGAGTTCAACTACGAGGAAATCGATCGTTATTTTGAAAACAGTTCATTCATTGATTTGATTGAAAGCAACAAGGCTTTGAAAGATGCGGACAGCCGCAGAACACTCATCAATGGAATGGCAAGAAGAAATATCTTGCACAAATCCTTTGAGGACCGATTCATCTTCACCCAGGCACACAGGGTGTTCATTGAATTTGCCAAAGAATTGGCGATGCGGAAAATGGCCGTGAGTAAAGAGGAAGGCGTAACGGAATAAAACCTTTTAACTTATAAAACAAATACCATGAAAAAGTATGTCTTGTTCTCATTGCTGGGAGGATTCATCTTATTCGTTTATCAGTTTTTATCCCACGCAGCCATAGACCTTCACAAGGATTTTCACAGATACACCGACAAGCAAGATACCATTACCTCCTTTCTGCAGAGTTTAAATCTGGAAGAAGGTTCGTATATGATGCCCATGTATCCTGAAGGATTATCTCAGGATGAGATTCAAAAGTACATGGAGGCCAAACAGGGCAAGCCATGGATCATTTTGCAATACCACAAAAATTGGGACATGGACATGATAATGCCGATGCTCAGAGGGGTGATTACGGACATATTGGTTGCTGGATTATTGATGGTCATTTTTGCAGGAATGAAGGATTGTTCCACCAAGAAAGCGATGGTGGTGAGTTTAATGGTAGGATTAATTGGATTTTTGAACATCAACTACACCACCTTTATTTGGTATCAGACGCCCTCCCTATTTGCTTGGATGTTGGATGGCATCATCCCTTGGTTGGCTCTGGGCTGGTTAGGAGCCAAGATGGTAAAGAAGTAGACTACCATTTTGAAAACTCATTAAAAAAGGGCCTCGTTGAAGGCCCTTCTGATTTATACGGTAGCTTGTTTGATTTCTTCTTGAATTCTGCGAATCCTTCTCGTTCGTTCATCGATTTTGGATTGTGGATAGCCATTGGTCATTGCTCTTGACAAACGCTTTTGCAGTTGATGCAATTTGTGTCCCAATTTTAGGACATCATACTTGTTCAGAATCCTTTTCATAGCATTAAATTTTAATGAAAATAGTATGAAGGAATGGAAAAAGCAATTTTGAGATGTAAAAAAAAATTAAAGTGCGATTGGTGATTTTTAGCCCTGTGCCAAAGATGAAAGTGGCATGATTCTTTTAATTCGGAAAAATTTAAAAGGCCAAAAAAAACAATCAGCAACAAAAAAAGGTAAATATTTTTTTGGAAAAATAAAAAGTAATGTTACATTTGCAACCGCTACCAAAGGGAAAAAAAACGGTTCGGTAGTTCAGTTGGTTAGAATACATGCCTGTCACGCATGGGGTCGCGGGTTCGAGTCCCGTCCGAACCGCCAAATCTGACGATTTTGCCCAGCAAAATGTCGTAATTCCGACAGAATCGTCGTAACAAAAATTAAAGCCTCAGGTAACTGAGGTTTTTTTTTAATAATTTTATTTTTGAGGCTCGTATTTTTTGGTTAGTCCGTTTTCCGACGATGCTTCAGATCATTTTTCTTCTCGGCTTTTCATTCATTCAAACCTTCGGTTTGATTCTGAAATGCAGGATTACCTCGCTTCGCTCGATGGACCTAATGGGGGGCTTCACTAGAAAAAGCCAAATGGCTCCGCCATTGTTGTCTTTGTATATACTGAATATAGCAATGTCCTTTGAATTATCTTGAACTACATAATGCGTAATTTTCGTCCCATCATATTTCCAAGCACCATCACGATAGGTTGCAAACCACAAATTGTTATTGTTGTCAATTACTGTTGAAAGATACTCGTCCAAATTGCTGTCCTTTTTCCCATCTAAACCACCAATGCTTTTGTATCTGGTGTAAAATTTATTGCTTGTAAGAGTGGTACTGTCATAAACACTATAACGATATTCAGTATTGAACCAAAAGTCACCATTTTTGTCTTCCGTTATTGAACGTACTCCGTTCGCACCTTCATCGCGAAATTCTGTCACATCTTCTTCGGTGATCCAATCAAACGATTTTCCATCGTATCGGCAAACTCCAACTGGATTTGTTCCAAACCAAATGTTTCCATTTCTGTCTTTATAAATACTGTAGATATCAAATGGATTGGATAAACTGGGTGGTTTAGGGAACTGCAATTCATGTAACGTATTTCCATCATAGCGATATACTTTTCCAGTATTTCCATAAGAATATTTAAACCACATATCTGTAGTTTCAAGTTTCCAATTTTCACTTGGAACAGCCGTTAATATCATGAAATATTTTCCATTAAATTTGGATATTGATGACGTCGCGCTTGCACTTCCAAAATAAATATTACCAAATTCATCTTCTTTTATTTCATCAATTCTGTTGCTAAGCAATCCGTGTTTTGTTGTATAATTTACTAAGTCAGTTCCATCGTATTTATAAACACCTGTTTCCCAACTTCCAAACCAATAAACATTCTTTCTGTCTTGATAAACAACCATTATGCTTTCACCAAGTTCTTTAACGGTGTCACCTTTTATAAATTGGTCAGGGTTTTTGGAATGCATAGAAATTTGTCCAATACATGGTGTCAACAGATTAATGGTGCTGAGAAAAAAAAGGATATTCAAATTCATTGCCACAGGTCAACTTTAATCAAAATTACAACTTAAAGTGAACACAAGGAACTGTTTACAAAGTCACCTCTCAAAGTAAACTTTCAACACTTCTAGAAATGCAAAAAGCCAATCATTCCTGACTGGCTTTTCTTATTAGCGGGTGAGCCACAAATTTCTAAATTCCTTGAAGGGTATGAAATGGTGGTTGATCTCTATAAATACATGAACAAACCAATTTAAATTTAAATTAAAACTCACTTGGACATAGGGACTCGGGAAAACTTAACACGATTAAATGAATTTTCTCGATTTGTTTCCAGCTGTCAACATGTGATTGAAATTAATATGTTTACACATTCTTTAATTTCATGAGAATTTCGAGCAAGAATTTTCTTTCATCACTCGAAAGTGTCTCAAACATAATTTTGCTTATAGACTCCATTCTGCCGTGAGCTAATTCAAGCGTTTGGCTACCAACTTTTGTAAGCTTATACATTTTCTTGCGTTTGTCGACTTTATTCTGTTCTTCCAACACGAGTTGTCGGTCGATACACCTTTTAATAAATTCAGAAACACTACTCTTTTCTAAATTCAAATAGTTTTTAATATCGCTATGATTTGGACTATCCGTGTGACTAATGAAAACCAAAATAGAATATTCCTCAGTATTTGAAATCAACAGGTCATTAAACGCATGACGTATCATATTACGTCTTTTTCTCTCAATTTGACTCCATCTCCAATGCAGAATCGATTGTAAAGCAGTTACAGTGTTTTCGGTTTTGTCGAGAATAGAATTCGTTATCTGATAGTCAATGTACCTCATAAAAATTAGTTCAACGTTGAACAAAAGTACCTCAAATTTGTCTAACAAATATGAAAACTTTAAGAATAGCCCTTTTCGGAGCAACAGGTAAAACCGGAATTGAATTCATAAAGCAATCTTCATTGCTTATGAATACGAGTGTAACAGCGTTCGTCAGAAATGTTGAAAAACTAAAAGAATCGCTTGAAGATCTGCCACATAATCTTCGAATTGTGCAATTTGACGTCAGGGGAAACTCCTCGTGGTCTGACGAACTTGAAAAATGTAATGTTTGGGTAAGCCTCGTTGGTATTTCAGGACTAATTTCTGCGCGAAAACCAAATTCACTGTATGCAAAAACGGCTCAACTATTAACAGAGCGCGCAGTGAAATACAATCCTGAAAGAGTGTTAATAGTTACAAGCGGTGGCGTAGTTGATTCTGAATCTGAGCCCTGGATATTGAAGAAAGTGTTGAAGCCCTTCTTTTTAAATCCGATGTACCAAGATATGAGAGTAATGGAGAATATTATTACCAAGAGTCAAATGAATTATGCTATCGTTCGCCCCCCTTATTTGACAAACGGTAAGCTAATATCGCAATACAGAATAATCTTTGACGACTGGTTTACCGATGATAAAGTGCTTTCCAGGCGAGACTTAGCTCATTTCCTAGTCATGCAATGTAGAGAATTGAATGAAAAATTCAATCGTCGAATAGTTGGTGTTTCCTATTAACAGCACAGACATGAATAATCTCTTTAATAAGACTTGTTTTTACTCAAGCAAAAAAACAACACAACTATACTCCACCTCCTTCAGTTCGGGTATATTATTCTTTCACAGGAGCATAAGACAAGACATATACAATATTTATGGTTTTGTGAGATTCGCCGATGAAATTGTGGATACCTACATGGGAGTTGACAGTGCTGAAATTTTGAACGAGTTTAAGCAGGAAACATTCAAAGCAATTGAAAGGGGTGTGAGTTTCAATCCAATCATTCACTCCTTTCAATTAACAGTAACAAAGCACGAAATTGATCTTGAACTTATTCATTCATTTTTAAAAAGTATGGAAATGGATTTGAGTAAAAAAGAATTTAACAAAGAGCAATTTGATCAATATGTTTATGGTTCAGCCGAAGTTATTGGGCTTATGTGTCTTTCGGTATTTACAAAAGACAAAAGCGAGTATCTCAATTTGAAGAATTGCGCTGTTGCATTGGGATCAGCTTTCCAAAAAATAAATTTCATTCGAGACATGGGCAGTGACTTTTACGACAGAGGCAGAATATATTTTCCAAAAGTTGAATTCTCAAATTTTTCAAACCGAGAAAAGAAAGAAATTGAACATCAAATTTCTCAAGAATTGGAGTTGGCTCGTCAAGGAATATTGAAATTACCACGTAATTCAAGGAAAGGTGTTTTCCTTGCATTCTCATACTACATGTCGCTTTTTTCAAAAATAATCTCTACTGAATCTTCAGAATTACAATCCAAGAGAATAAGAATATCTAATTGGCAAAAATTTCTCATTATGATTAGAGTTACTCTTCAAACTGCTTAATGTTTATCCAATAATGCAAATTACATCATTTTATGTTTTTCACATACGACCGAAGCATCAATACAATGCATTGGTTAAGATGTCATACGCATCAATTAAACTTCGAAAGGCAACAGGATGCTCTTTTGCAAAAATTATGGGAAGTGGCGCAGGACCCTTAGGTTTTGGATTGAGACCAAATTTCAAATTATACGTAGCAATAATGGTTTGGGATAATTTGGAAAGCTTGAGAATTTTTGAAAAATCAAACAAGATGTTTTTAGCCTATGAAAGTATTTCAACTAAAATAGATAAATACTATGGTCAACCTTATAAAGTACATGGTTTATGGGGTGGTATTAATCCTTTCAAAATTGAATTGAATAAGGAAGTTTTGAATTCCGAAATTATCGTTCTCACTAGAGCTCGAATACGCTTTAATCTTATCATCAAATTCTGGAGTTTTGTTCCCAGAACAAGCAACGCACTCCTCAATGTAGATGGTCGAAAGCTAAGTATTGGTGTCGGCGAACTTCCCTTGCTCTACCAAGCTACTATGAGCATTTGGAACTCTCAAGAACACATGCGCACTTATGCTTACGAGAATGCTGAACATCTTGAAGTTATCAGAAAAACAAAAGAATTAAATTGGTATGCGGAAGAACTTTTTTGTCGTTTCTATGCATTAGATATAGAAAACCTTCAAGCAAATTGACAAGTTCTTTCATTACGGTTGAGTTTTACGGACTTTAATTTAAAGTGTATCAGTTTTTTGGAAAGCTTTTCCTGGTTTAGAAAAATGAATCACATACCTTTATTCAGTCAAGCAAAAGAATTCAACTATCTTTGCTACCCTTAATTGGTCCTGTAGTATAATGGATATTACATGGGTTTCCGAAGCCCAGAATTCGCGTTCGATCCGCGACGGGATCACTACTTTTGATTGACCTTATTGATATACCCATGTTCAAGCAAGAGTTGAGAAAGTTCTTTCAAGAGAGCAAAACATTAGCCCTAACAAGAATAAAAGTACTAGAGGATGAGATTGCGCAAGATGAAGCCAAATTACGACAGTTGGATGAGAGGTACTGGCTCTCGAATGTAAGTATATCGGCTGAAAAATACAAAGGTTTTTTAGATCACATCAAGATGGAAAAAGCCTTGAAAGAAGCAAAATTAGAGGTGGAGCGAAAAAAAGTATCTAACCACGATTTTTACCTAAATGAAGTCCTAGCCATCGCCCGTGAAGTGCAGTATTTATGGGGATCAGCAGATTTAGAGACAAAATTGTGGATCCAAAAAACGGTGTTTCCTGAGGGTTTAGTAATTCGCCCCGTTAAACGAACTTATCTAACCTCAAATATCAACCTCTTTTTTCGTATAATCCCAATATTTACAAGGGTTTTGGAGAGGCGTAAAACGAAAAAAGTCGCCATAAATGACGACTTTTCTCTCTTAGTAGCGGGGACAGGACTCGAACCTGTGACCTTTGGGTTATGAGCCCAACGAGCTACCAACTGCTCCACCCCGCAATGTTGCGAGGGCAAATATACATTGTTAATCTGTTGTTACGCAAATTATTTTCAAGAAAATGATTTGGCTATGCCACGCGCTGCGATTACTGCCGTTGTCCAAGCCGCCTGAAAATTAAATCCTCCTGTTACCGCGTCAATGTCTAATACCTCTCCTGCGAAATACAAATTCTTCTGCTCCCTGCTTTCCATGGTCTTGAAATTTATGCTGCGCAAATCAACACCTCCAGCGGTGACAAACTCCTCCTTAAAGGTCGACTTACCATTGACGGGTAAGCGCATCTGGGTTAATAGATCTGTCCAGCTTTCAATGGCCTCATTGGTCACATCAGCCCACAATTTATCTTTCTCCTTGTTGTGCTTTTGTACAACGAAATTCCACCATCGGTTGGTCACCCCTGGAGGATGCGCATTGATCACCTGCTTCTTGGCACTGGCCTTGCGGACCTCCATCAACTGTTGCTTGACTGTCTCCCTATTCCATTGTGGCAAGCTATTCAACACCATCTCGGCCTGATATTTCCGCTCTGCCATCCACCTTGCCGCCCATGCACTCATCTTCAAAACTGAAGGTCCACTCGCACCCCAATGCGTGATGAGCATAGGGCCGTCCGTTGTCCAAGGTGCCCCATCCAATTCAACCTCTGCCTGAAAAGCCAATCCTGACAAGGCTTGCAAAGTCTCATCCGGTATGTGGAATGTAAACAACGAAGGAACTGCATCCACCATGCTGATGCCCAAACTCTTCAAGGCCTGCGCCATTTTGGGACTGCTGCCTGCAGTGACGACTAGGCGATCAAAGACTTCCTCTTGCCCATTGTCCAAGGTTAATCTCCATTGCTGATCAATGTGTTCAAATTTCGCTACGCCGATGTTGACCAATACTCCAGGATGCAGTTGTTCTATAAAACAATCGATGATGGTTTGCGACTTGTCTGTAGTAGGAAACATTCTTCCATCCTCTTCTACTTTCAATTCCACTCCCCGATCCGCAAACCATGCAATGGTATCGCCAGGCTGGAAATGATGAAATGGGCCCAACAATTCTTTGCCCCCTCGTGGGTAATACTTGATCAAGTCTTCTGGTTCAAAGCAGGCATGCGTCACATTACATCGTCCACCTCCACTCACTTTGACCTTGGCCAACGGAGTTGCTTTTTCATACAACTTCACTTCCGACTCTGGCAAACACTCTTGCAATTGCAAAGCTGTAAAATATCCCGCAGCTCCAGCTCCAATGATGGCAATTCTCATGGTAATATTTTTGATGGATTGAGAATGCCTTGTGGGTCAAAAACCGATTTGATTCCCTTCATCACCATTAATTCTGTTGCATTAAATACCAAATGCATATAAGGTCGCTGCACATAACCTATCCCATGCTCTCCGCTCAATGTCCCTCCCAATGATCGCGTGATGGTAAAAATCTCCGTGACGGCCTTGGGCAACATGTCGTTCCATTGCTCGTCTGTCAGCGCATCCTTTACAATGTTCACGTGCAAGTTTCCATCTCCAGCATGTCCATAACAAATGGATCGGAAACCATATTTAGCACCAACTTCTTTCACTCCTTTGAGCAAAGCAGGCAATTGATAACGGGGAACAACAGTATCTTCCTCTTTATAAACCGAATGCGACTTTACAGCCTCTGCCACTTTTCGGCGCATCTTCCACAATTGATTTTTCTGAGCATCATCTTCAGCCAACAATGGATCGCCGCAATCAAAAGCCGACAACACCTCCATGATGCGCTCACAGTCTTGCATCAATACCTCAGGATAATTCCCATCTACTTCAATCAACAAATGCGCTTGTACTTTTTCTTCAATGGGAACAACCACATCGTCCAAAAATTGTAGGACAAAATCAATGGCATCGCGCTCCATAAATTCCAATGCACTGGGCATGATGCCCGCTTGAAAAATAGCGCTCACCGCTTGACATGCCTGCTCAGCTTGATAAAAAGGGACCAACATCAGCAATTGATGTTTGGGCAAGGGTAACAATTTCAGAACCGCTTTGGTAATTACTCCCAAGGTGCCCTCACTGCCCACCATGAGTTGTGTTAAATGATAACCCGTAGAATTCTTTAGCGTATTGGCTCCAGTCCAAATGACATCACCATTGGGCAAGACCACTTCCAGATTTAAAACAAAATCTTTGGTCACTCCGTACTTCACCGCATGCGCACCTCCTGCATTCTCTGCGATATTACCACCAATGAAACACGAACCTTTGCTTGAAGGATCAGGTGCATAATACCATCCTTTTTCGGCACATGCATCTTGCAACACTTGCGTAATCACTCCCGGTTCAGTGGTGACCTGTCCATTCTTTTCATCGATGTGCAGAATCTTGTTCATGCGCTCCATGCTCAGCCCCACCCCACCATAGATGGACAATGCACCTCCACTCAATCCAGTGCGCGCGCCTATAGGGGTAACGCAGATTTTCTGTTGGTTACAATGCGACATGATAGCAGCCACTTGCTCTGTGGATGAAGGTTGCAAAACAATATGCGGTGGAAAACAAAGGTCTTCTGTTTCGTCCGAACCGTAACGCTTGAGCACATCCTCATCAACGTGGACGGACGATTCACCTATACAGGAGCGAAAAAAATCCACGTCGGATGAATCAATACTTTTATAGTCTTTTGACATATCCCAAAAATACCGCAATGGGGCAATTGACCTTATATTCGCAAGAGAAGCTATGAACATGAGATATTTAATTTTAACGACATTGATTTTGATCCAATCTGTATGGGTCATGGGACAGAAAAAACTAACCAACGAGTTGATTTGGACAGGCAGCACATTTGCCAGCGAGCGCTTTGAGCAAGGTCCCAGCATGAACGATGGACTGCACTACACCTTGCAAAAGAGCAACAAGAAATTAGGAGACTATATTGTCAAGTACAGCTATGCGACAGGAGATTCAGTTGGGCTAATCGCTTCGTCGGTGAGTATTTTTAAAAATGCTGAGACTGGATTTGGTGGTTATAGCTTCAGCGCAGATGAAAAGAAAATATTGATTGAAACCAAGGAAGAGGCGTTGTACAGATACAGTTATTATGCCACCTACTTCATCCATGATTTGAGCACCGGCAAGACTCAAGCTTTGATTGCAGGAGAGAAAAACAAAACCCGCTTGGCTAGTTTTAGTCCTGATGGAAATAAGGTGGCTTATGTTTATGATAATAACATTTTTATCTACGACATTAATAGGAATAAAACAACAGCAGTAACACAAGATGGCCAATGGAATACCATCATCAATGGAGCTACTGATTGGGTTTACGAGGAGGAATTTGCATTGGTTCAAGGCTATCAATGGAGCCCCAATGGTTTGGCCATTGCTTATTTGAAATTCAACGAGACGGAAGTTCCTGAATACGGAATGGATTTGTACGGCCAATTGTATCCTGAACGAGTTACATTCAAATATCCCAAGGCTGGGGAAAAAAACAGCCAAGTTTCAACACATGTTTATGACCTTTCCAACAATAGTACGGTGCATGTATTTTCAGGAAAAGAATCGGACACATACGTCCCTCGTTTCAAATGGCATCCGACAGATTATCGATTGTTTGTTTACCAAATGAATCGCTTGCAAAATGAATTGAACATTGTTGGATACAATATTCAAAATGCTTTGAGCAAAGGGAGTAATATTCCAACAGCTGAAACTTTGTACCAAGAAAGCAGCAAAACCTACATTGATGTTAATGACAACTTTTACTTTTTAAACAATCAGGAAGGATTCATCATTACCAGCGAACAAAACGGATTTCAGCATTTGTATCACTATGACAATAGCGGAAAACTGAAAAAGCAATTGACCCAAGGGGATTGGGAGGTGGTTGATGTATACGGCTTGGATGAGAAGAACAATGTTTACTTCTCTTCCAATGAAAAAACACTGGGTAAGAGCATTCAGCGTGTGAATCTAAAAGGAAAGAATGAGTATTGGATGGGAAAAAAGTATGATGGCGGAACTTATGATGCGAGCTTTAGCAAGGGCATGAAGTATTGCATCATCACCCACTCCAATGCCAATCAACCTTCCACCATCACCTTGCACAACGAGACAGGATCAATGTTGAGAACGCTAGTGGCGAATGAAAAATTGAAATCTACACTTGCTGAATATTGCAGCAGCAAAAAAGAATTCATGACCTTCACCCTTCCGCAAGGACATACCTTAAATGCATGGATAATGATGCCCGAGAATATGGACAGGTCCAAAAAATATCCAGTTGTGTTTGTGATTTATGGCGGGCCTGGAAGAAACACAGTGATGGACATGTATGAAGGTCGCAACTATTTGTGGCATCAACTTTTGACGCAACAGGGTTACATTGTGGTCAGCGTGGATCCAAGAGGAACACAATTCCGTGGACGTGATTTTAAACATGCCACCTACTTGCAATTGGGCAAATTGGAAACCGAAGATTTCATGGGAGCAGCTAAACTATTGGCTGACTTTCCCAATGTGGATGACAACCGCATCAACATGCAAGGATGGAGCTTTGGTGGATACATGACCTCTTTGTGCATGACCAAAGGAGCAGATGTTTTTCACGCAGGTATCGCAGTTGCTCCGGTAACCAACTGGAAATATTATGACAGTATTTATACAGAGCGCTTCTTGCGCACGCCGCAAGAGAATAAAAGCGGATACGAAGACAATTCACCTGTGAACTATGCCAAGATGTTGAATGGTCCGTTCTTGTTGGTTCACGGATCAGCCGATGACAACGTTCATTATCAAAATGCGATGGACTTTGCGGAGGCTTTGATTCAAGCCAATAAGCCATTTGACTTCTTCTCATATCCCAACAAGAATCATGGTATATCAGGAGGAAAAACAAGATTGCATTTGTTTGAAAAGATGACTCAGTTTCTATTGGAGAATGGCCATTGATAAACTGCTATTTCTGATGGGCATCCTTTTCTTGCCCATGTTCCATCAGGGGCAAGAGCGATTGTTCTTCAAAGAAAAAGTGGATGGAGAAGATATTCAATATTTCTCTCCTTACCATGAGTTTGCGCCTTTGGCCTTGTTGACCCGGTGCAATGGTGAATCCCCGATCCGATTCAAAGGGCAATTGCCTAAATCAAAAAATCAGCGTTGCTCCTATGAATTCCTGATGGGTCACTCCAGCGGGACCAGTGGTGGAGACCGAAATTTTGATATTTATCTCAATGGCCACCTACTCTGCACCATGACAACCAAGGCCAAACAAAAAAACCTTGGATCAATGGTTGTATATCAAGACAACGAAGTTTCTGTTGTGTTTGACATTTTGGAATATGACATCAATGGTGATGCATTTGGGCATTTGATTATTTCAGTGCCCATTGAAAGAGTAAAGGAAGAAGCGTTATTTGAGATATTTGGAACTTCTCAAGTCATCAGCAGAGATTGGATGATGGTATTTCAATATGTGCCACAATTAGAAGTGAATTGCCAAGCCACTTCTTTGATTTACAGAAAAGGAGAAAGAAGATGCATACAAATCAGCGCCAACAATTTTGAAAAGGAATCGATTCAAATTCGCTTGAGCAGCAGAAATATAGACACCATTTTATCGCTTAATCCAGGATACAATTTATTGAGTATCCCATCTTATCCCAAATCGTTTAGCGGAGTGGATACCCTCATGATTACGCATTATCACAAAGATTTTGAATCTCCGTTAAAAATCTTTCATTTGAAAGTACTGCCCCACAAGCATTACGAGATGAATATCATTCACCACAGCCACAATGACATTGGGTATTCTCATCACCAAACGGAGGTAGAAAGAATTCAAACCAAGAATATTCGGTCCGCCATGCGATGGATTGAAAAAGCAAAGGCTGAAAGTCAAGAAGTGTATTGGCACATTGAATCGTTGTGGGCGGTAGAAAATTTCATGAAAGTGGCCAGCGACCAGGAGAAAAACCAGTTTGTATTTTATGTCAAAAGTGGAAATTTGGTTCTATCCGCCAATTATGCCAATATTCTCAATGGGCTGTGCCATCCAGAGGAATTAAAATGGACATTGGAATATGCACAGAAGCTTCAATCGATTACGGGAAGAGATATCCGAAATGCCATGATTACTGATATTCCTGGGATAACCTATTCAGCGCTCAATAATTACGTACAAAATAACATCCCTTTCCTTTCCTTGGGGCCCAATTATGTTGAAAAACATGCGGATCATGGAGATCGCGTTGGTAGTGTGATTGAACAAACTGGAGATACTTATTTTTATTGGCATCCCAATAAAACCTCCCAAGAAAAAGTGTTGGTATGGACTGCTGGAAAAGGCTACTCTTATTTTCACAATATTCAGGACAATGAGAAACAGTTTCAATGGGAAAAACGCATTGCCAAATATGCAGATGAATTGACTGCTAAAAAGTATCCGCTTGACCTTGTGCAATTGCGTTACACCAAAAATGCAGACAACGGACCGGTGGACACTACCCTGCACACCTTTGTTCAAAATTGGAACAATGTATACAGCAGCCCTACCCTTTCCATAGCCTCACTGGACCAATTGTATTTTAAAATAGAGAAAAACTACGAGGCCATAGGTCATGTATATGGCGGTGAAATTTCGCCGTACTGGGAAGATGGCGCACTGTCCACTGCAAAAGAGGAAATAGAGATTAGACAGGTGGTACAAAGGCTTTTGCAACTGGAAGAGCGATGGAACAACACAGAAAGAGACAAGTCGCCCTCCATTGACTTTTACTCCATTCATCGGGATATCGTGCTTTACCATGAGCATACATGGGGATCGTGGTGCAGTATCTCAGATCCTTATTCTCCATTTACTACTCAGCAATGGCATTACAAAAAATCATTCTTGACCGAAGCTAGACGCAAGTTGAAGGAAATTGAGGAAGTAATCAATCGGTATTCAGAAATAAAAACAGAAACAGAAAGAGAAAGAGAAAGAGAAAGAGAATCTAATTTAAATCATGGCAAAATCATTCCCGTTCAATTCATGTACATTAACTCAGTGACTGGAGGAATTAGTGGATTGAAATTGAGTAATGAAAAGTCAATGTTCACCCAAACAATCCCCATTGAAAAGCCAACCAGCATGGGTCCAATAGGTGAAAGATTCATGATGAATCTTGAATATCTTCCTGTTTTCTCTCCTGTTTATTGCATAGGAATTAATCCAACCAAATATTGTTTTCCAACGATAACCATTCCATCACAAACAGACAATGACAGTTTGCAAAATATTCAAGTTCATGGCGAGTGGAATACGGACATTGGTCAAATGACAGCAGACTGGCAATACCGCTTGAACAAGAAAGCCGGTGAGATTGAAATCAGTGTCAAGATTGAAAAAGACTCTACGCTCGAAAAAGAATCATTGCATTTCTTACTGAGCACAAATGCCGATGCGGAACGGTTGACCTATGGTACAACACCATTGGAATATCCAACAAGTCAACTTCCTGGATCCAACAAAGAATTTATTTGCAGTGAAGGAAACATTGTCCTTCATTACATGGATTATGATTGGGTAATAGAAAGCAACGATTTACCATTGATTGAAATTTGCCAACCCATTGACGAAACGCAGTCCATGGGGGCTAAAGTTTGGAAACGAGAACCCCAATCCATCGAGCAATTGTACTTGTACGTCTTCAATAACTATTGGCATACCAACTACAAGGCTGAGCAAGGAGGCACATTGGCTTTCAAGGTCAAATTTTCACTGAAAGCCAAATAAAACTTACCTCTCCGTTATCGAGGCCAAAATAGCTGTTGCAAGTTTTTGATTTCCTCTGCGGTTGAGGTGAAAAAAGTCGCGATACAAATCTTGATCACTGACATATTGAGAACAAACAGAATCGAAATCGACTATTCGAATGTTGTCTTTTAATACACTCTCATTGATTTTTTGCTCCAGTGCATCTCGATAGCAAGAAATATTATTGACATCACAACCCTGCCACCAGGCAAAGAATTGATTCCGAACGCGCTTTATCCAAGGAAACAAAGCAGTAGATTCCTCAATAGCAAAAGTGGGCAGCTCAACAATGATGGGAAAAGCCCCCATACTTATGATACGTTCTGCAATCCAAAGCGTATGTTGAGCATAGAAATCAGGTCCAAATTGACCAGAGGCATCATTAACACCGATGATGACCACAACATACTCCCATTGTTGTTGCGCGAAATGGGACAATGGAGATGGCTGGGTAATCATATGGTACAAGTCTTTTGAGGTGGCTCCGCAGAATCCAAATGACTTTGCGTCTGCATTCCGTCCAGCAGCTTTCAAACCTTCTTCAACAAAGTGCCCAACTTCTCCATTGTGAATCCAAGAATCTCCAATAAAGGCAATATTCAAAGTGGTATCAATGGACAATCGCTGAGAAATGGGCCATTCCTTCGGATGCGGAGAATCAGGCAAAATATGAGGTGCAAAGGCAAATCTTTGATGCCAATACAGGATCAAGAGTCCTAAAATCAAGGTCAATAACCAGGTAAACGACCAAGATAAAGATGAGCGAGTCATGAGAACGAAACTAAGGAAAAAAATTTGTGAAAGTGGAATAAACCCCTATATTTGCACACGCATTAAGCGATGGCACCGTAGCTCAATTGGATAGAGCATCTGACTACGGATCAGAAGGTTTGGGGTTCGACTCCCTACGGTGTCACTGAAAAGCCCTGGGTATATCCCGGGGATTTTTTTACTTCCAATTTTCAAATGTAAAACTATAATTTTACCATAATCTTTATTTAGTAAAACTTTAGCATTACTTTTATTGCAATAATCGAATCACCAAATCGTGAAAAACAAAAAATTATACCTTGCTCAATTGGATCAAAAGTTGTCTCCTTTCGAAGCTGCCAAACTATCTATTCGACCAGCTATGGGCTGGGTGAAAACAATTCGCACATCCCTGGGTATGTCCATGGAGCAATTGGGCAGAAAATTAGGGGTAAGCAAGCAAAGCGTCCAGCATTTAGAGAAAAGAGAAAGCACAGGGTCAATAACATTATCAGCTTTGAATGATGTCGCCAAAGCATTGGACATGGAGCTGGTGTATGGATTTGTTCCCAAAGGAGGAAGCGTGGTTCATTTGGTGGAAGAAAAGGCCCGGAAAATGGCTACCGACATCGTCATGCGCACATCCCACAATATGAATCTCGAAGACCAAGCGGTATCGTATCAAAGATTGAACAAGGCCATCGAAGAGCGCACAAAAGAAATCATGCAACAATTGCCCAAAGCATTATGGGATTAAAACAGACATACACTTCTGGACAAACCCCCATCAATGAAGAAGAAAGCGAGGGACTCAAAATTCTCACCATCACCACACAAGGCGAACTCAATGAATTTGAACAACACAACATTGAGCACGCGATGGTCTGGCTTCTTTCGCAGCGGCTCACAGCACAACAATTGCTAACCGAATCCTTTATTAAGAAATTGCACGCCAAAATGTATGGGGAAGTTTGGAAATGGGCGGGAAAGTTTAGAACAAGTGAAAAGAATTTAGGAGTCCCGCACTATTTGATCAGCACTGAACTGAAACGATTATTGGACGACACCCAATATTGGATCTCCAACGCCACCTTTTCGCCAGATGAAATAGCCATTCGATTCAAGCATCGCTTGGTATGTACTCACTGCTTTCCCAACGGAAATGGAAGACATAGCCGCGTTATGTCTGATCTTATCATTGAAAAAATATTTGGCCTACCCCACTTCACCTGGGGCCACTCACCATTATCCGAGCATGATTCCGCCAGAACAAAATATTTGGCCGCTTTGAAGAAAGCAGATCTCCATGACTACCAAGATTTGATGGACTTTGCGAGAAGTTAAAGATGATAAAAACAAAATCAATCGACACCTTTGTTCTTCAAGACAACATAATCACCCAAATTTTTTCCTGGACCTCATCCGGCTATCCGTTTCAAGCTTTTTACTTTGCAAAAAGGCTTTCCACTGCTATCCGGGGTATGGGGAAAGGCCTACGGCAAAGTCGCTGCGGAATTAACGTTTTAAGAATGTTCGCCATTTCAACATAACCGAGCGTTTACTCTTTTGACAATTCCTTCTCACATTTTTCCACTTTAACTTTTGCCGTAGGTTTTGATTACAATTTTTTATTTTGTCAAATAAAACCACTTTCTTTGTCATATAAGGTCAATGTTGCTTTTGGTATTATCATTCTGACTTTATTTGTCAAGATTTTTTATCATGTTCAATCAAAACAGAATTTATAGGGTTTTTCAACTGATTCATTTTTTGAAATCAAAACCGTCCAAACCCATTCGCAGCATCGCCAAACGTCTTGAAGCTTCTGAAAGAACCGTATACCGGTACTTGGATATGCTCAAAGATCTGGGATTTGATGTTGTTCGAGATGACAACAACCGATACGCATTGAATGCTGAGTCACCATTCGATACTCCTACATTCACTTCACAAGAGGCACAATACCTCAAACGACTTGTTCAAACCAGTGGTAAAAAAGTGCAACTCAACGCCAGTATCCTTCAAAAATTGGCTCATCTGTATGACGATCCCTTGAACACCAACTTGATTGTTCAAGCTCAAATTGGACAATGGGTAGAAACCATCAGTCATGCAATCATCGATAAGAAACAAATCAAAATTGAACAATACGCCTCCGCCAATAGCCTCTCCATCTCTGATCGAATTATCGAACCCATTTGCTTCACCGATAACTATAGGTCCATTGCCGCTTTCGAGCCCCTGACGCAACGCTGCAAATTCTTCAACCTAGAACGCATGGGCAACGTCGTAATGCTAGACAAGAAGTTTGCTCACGAAGCAAAACACGAGTTCAGACCACCCGATGCTTTTGGTTTTCAAGGAGACCAAACCAATAAAGTTATTGAACTGTCCATGAATCTCAGAGCTTATCTCATTTTAAAAGAAGAATACCCCATGTGCATCGCTCGTATTGTCAATAAAGACAATTACCACCTAAAGATCAAAGTGCAAGGTTTCATGGCGCCTGCAAGATTTGTCAAAGGAATGAAAGAGGATGTCAAAGTGCTAGGATCAAAAGCGTTTATTGAATACTTGAAGGGATGAAGGGATGAAGGGATGAAGGGGTGAAGGGATGAAGGGATGAAGGGATGAAGGGATGAAGGGATGAAGGGGTGAGGGATGAAGGGGTGAGGGATGTCTAAGTGATGTTCAGTGGAACTTATTTCGGAGATTTAGCATAGGGCAATTTACCCAGCAATTGTGCGACGTGATAGGTGTCCAACCCACTGCATGTGACGGATTGAGCAGCATTCAAATCAATAGAACCATCTTCCATCAAACAATCTTCAGGAGCCTCTAGGTATATGATTCGCCCAATGATTATGGTGGTGTCATTTAATGCTATGTCTATTTTTTGCACCAATTCACAACCCAATTTTATTTTGCTCTCACTAACAAATGGCGCTTCAATCTCATTGATGAATTGCGGTGTAAGGGCAACAGCTTCAAATTCACTAACTCCCGCTGGATACTTGGCACTGCATTGATGAGCCTTTTCGTAAAACTCAGGAAGCACATGATTCAATGTGTAGTACTTTGTGTTTAGAATATTTCCCAATGTGTTTTCTGCATTTTCTACAGGACGAATAACGATCCCGCAAAGCGCTGGATCAGCACCGATATGAAAATAAGAACTAAAGGTGGCCAAGTTGTGATTCCCCTGAGGACTAATGGTGCCCAGGAGATGCAAACTTTTGTATCCACCAATTGAATTGATTAAGTTGCCGCGATAACGGCGCTCCAAAGTGACTAAATCTTTTGCTGTCCAGCGCATATGATACATATTCAAATCCTAGATCCTGGTAACTGCATTCCGATTGTAAAAACGCAACATAGCCAAGACATGAGGAAAACTTAAACTGGATAAAAATATAAAAAAAACACTCCAGCCTACTTGATTGTTCATTGCATTCAATGGCCAATAATACATATAAACCAATAAGAATATCCATGCGCCCAATTGAAAGACCAGAGATTGTTTCCACATTTGAAAATGGGTCAGCTTTAATCTTTGTCGCAAATGCCCCCAACCCAATGCACTATGTTGAAAGATAAAATAGAGTCCAAAAGCATAAATCAATGGAACCATTGCTGTTAAGCTCAACCAAATTAGGGTAATGAACATAGACCGCTGTTTGTGGTACCATGCCATCAAAAACCAAGGAATAAGGATAAAACCATTTGCATAAGGAATGGTTCCCGAATATCCCATAGCAGATAGAATTACTGAAGCCTCTCCTTGATGTGAACCTAGAATATAAAAGAGCAAAGTACCGCCCCACATCCAAGAAACAATGTTGGACATTCCCCACTCTATTCCGTCCGTTTGACCAAAATGAATGGCTGAATAGATCAGGAAAATAAGCAACGCTAGCGTTGGGTGAAACATCCAGATTGTGGCCATCAAACCCATCATTAGCAGGTAAAGTCCCAAGAAATTAAAGAACCTTTTGGTTCCAAAAACGCAAGACTCCACCAAGTGATCCAACGCTCCATGTGGAATTCCAATGGCAATAAGCCCCAACAATAGAATACCCAACGAAAAGAAATCAATCCAAATATTGTCTGGACTAAAAAAAGCAATTACCATCAAGTAAACAAAAATACCCAGTTGCCGATAGTACCTTCCACCCCAAACAAGCAGAGCCTTTAGAAATGGTCGCCAAGGCAATTGATAAAATATGTTTAACTCCTCTGTAAGAGTAGTTTTGTGCTCCAAAAATCGCATTACCATTGGCAAAGAAACTTTATGCAACAAAGCGTTAAATAAATCTTTTCCAAACTGTGGCCAGCGGGTCAACACAATGAGCAATAGCGCATCGTAAAATTCAAAACGACGATTGACTTTCCTTTTTGAAATAGACTTAAAAGACAACAACTCTTTATCTTGCTTTTCAATGTCATCAGCAATACGCATGGCCTGATCACGCATCATCTTGAAAGCATAGCCAGTTGTGGGTTTTAACATTCCTGCTCTTGCGCCCAACAAGGTAACCCCTTTTCGATCACTGTGTGACATGGCGCAATTGGTCATGGGTATTGCCGCCAATTCAGTTTCTTTGATTTCGTAATCCCCAAAATGTTTTTCAATGTATTCATGCAGGATAGGAAACGCATCATCATCCGTCAGTGATTCCTTACCAAAACGGGTTAGCTCAACCAGGACATTGTGCGAATCAAATGGCAAAACATACATGAACTGGGTGTAGTCATTCTGTACAACATCAAAATCCATCCATCGAAACAAATCTGCATTTTCAATTGGTCGCTCCGTTTGAATAAACCACCCCACAAAACTCTGAAGCATAAAAACCTCTTGGTTCTTTGGCTCAAAATACTTGGGCGGGCGTGAATCAAAAATATGTTTGGCAAAATACTGTTCTCCGTTTGCGATGACATATTTCCCTTTGCTATTGGAGGCTACGATATCGGCGTGGTGCTGAATAATTCCTAATCGTTCACTCTGAATAATCTCTCTAGTAGCATCATACAAATCCAAACCTGAAATAAAATGGTATCGAAAAGGATCCAAAGGCGCAGCCTCTCCTTTTGACAATTCCATTGTACTCCAAGATTTCTTGATCAAATGTCCTAGATCTTGAACAATACAATCTTTATCATCAGCCCAAAAACAAAATGTGCGATCATTCTTGGTTTTTGCATCCCCATCCAAGATCAAAACTTTCTTACCAATGAACAGCTTGCGTTTATTCATCGCATGAATCAACAAAGCAGTAGAGGCTCCATTTCCTACAAAAATGTAATCATATGTTTCGCTCATACTGTTTTCATTTGATTGATTCATGTTAAAAAAGAAAAGGGACGAAGGTTAAAAAAACACCTCGTCCCTTTCCGATTGATTTGTTGTAAATGTGATTAGTCTTCTGATCTAGAAAGACTGTAAATCACCAAACCGAAACCAATTTTATTGATGGCATCGGCGATGTTGTAAACGATATCCATGGCATGCAAAGCAGCTGCTTTGTCTTGAACCAATTTCATACCGAATAAACCTCCGTCGGTTCCTAGGATATATCCCAATGGATAAATTGCCCATCCAACCAACACGAACCAAGCAAGTATACGCGTAGCTTTTGCAACTTGTGGTCCTGCAGTTTGTGCCAATTTTGAAACCTCACCAAACCAAATTAGGTATGCGATGTAGAAGTATGCTGCTCCCGAGATTACTCCCCAAAGAACGCTTTGTGCTGGATCTAATACTTCTCCGATGTAACCAGTTACCAACATGACCAAAGACGCGAAGATCAACTTCCACAACAAAGAAACCTTTGCTCCAGCCTTTTTGGTAATCAAGTAAAATTCAACGCACATCAACGGAACAGTCAAAATCCAGTCCACATAACGGAAAAACGTTGGAGAATCGCCTGTCTCCAAATTGTAACCCCTCATGTAATAATAGTGAACTGCTGCAATGAATGTAATCAAACCCGATACCAAGACGGAAGTTCTCCATTTTGGTGAGGTGTTGTTTAATTCAAAGAAGAAGAATACTGATGCGGCCATCATGGCCATTGTTCCGATAAAGAACGTAAATGCAACATAGTTGTCGCTCGCAATTTTTAAATGCTCCATAGGTTTTGGTTTTGGTTTTGGTTGTTTCCTACTCTATTTAGGCTTTTCGGTTACGCCTTTTTATTAATATTACATCAATAACAATTGATTATTGAACATGTTCACGGGATTAACAAAAAAAAGGACAATTTTCATTGCCCTTTCTTTTACCTAAACACCATTTCAATTATTGCTTCGCAATGGTTGAAACATTGAAACCATTGTTGCCATGCAATGACAACAAGTACATTCCTTTGGAAAGATTGGAAAGATCCAATTGTGCATTACCGTTCAGATTACCAGACTCAATCACCTTACCAGAAAGATCAGTAAGTGAATACTTAGCTTGACCTGAGTATATAACATTGATCAAATCTTGTGTCGGATTTGGGAATACACTTACCTCAATACTGTTGTTATTAGATACAACAGTAGATGGAGGCAACAATACAGCGTCAATGACGTGTGCCACACCGTTATAGGCCAAAACATCAGGAATAGTCACATTGGCGTTATTGATCATGACTCCATTGGTCAAAGAAACCAAAACGGACTCTCCATTCAATGTAGTTACAGGACCTTCAACCAAATCAGTTGACAAAACCTCAGAACCAACAACGTGATAAGTTAAAACATCGGTCAAATTAGGCAAAGCCAAAATCCCATTGATATCTGTTCCCAGGGCCGTGGCAAGATTGTCAAAAGCCTCGTTGGTAGGTGCAAAAACAGTGAAAGAAGCCAATGGATTGCTTAAAACAGGAACCAACTCCTCTTGTATCAATGCGGTGGTCAATGTGCTGAAACCATTATCAATTGCTAAATCGACTACAGTCTCCACTGGTAAAACAACACCATTCAAAACGTGAACAACTCCGTTGTCCGCAGCTACATCTGCCAAAGTCACTTGTGCTTGATTAACAAATACATTGCCTGAACCGGTTAAGGTCAATTTCAAAGTATTGGTTGTGCTCAACGGTTCAACAATGGCACCATTGGTTACCGCTGATGAAGGGACTGCCGTTCCAAGAACGTGATACAATAAAATATCACTCAAAATATCCAAGGCCAACAAACCAGCAATATCGGTTTGCAAAGCACTAGCCAATTGTTCAAAAGCCTGATCGTCTGGAGCAAACACCGTTAAGTTGGCTGATGGATCTTGCAAAGCTGATGCTAAGCCTTCCTGTAGCAAGGCTGCCTCCAAATAATTGTGATTGGGACTGACTGCAATGACATCGTCAAATACATTGGTCTGGGCAATAGACTCGCTTGAAATTGAAACGATTAATGCTAGAGCAAAAAGTTTAATTATTTTCATTTGTTTAATATTAGTTTTAAAACTTTAAACATCATGAGAATCACTTTGTTCACATATTAACAAATAAAAAATGACAATCATCACCTTTTGGCAAGGCGCAGAACTCAATTCCAACCAGGAACACCAAAATCAATCATGCCCCTCTTCACCGATCCCATTTCATGGAAGATAGGCTCTCCATCTCTATATCTGTCCAGAGGCAATTGTTGCATCGATGTTTGAAACTTATCGTCTTTGCTGAAACAGAACAAAGCCACATCACTCCTTTCTAGTTCATTCCTACTTATACCTAGCTTTATCTCATCGATGAGCACTTGGCTATGCGTCTCAATTACAATTTTCCAATTGGCTTGATTCCCTGCTTCATCCAACATCATTCTCAACAATTTCCTTTGCCAAATGGAATGGAGGAACTTTTCTGGATTTTGAATGAAAATGACTTTCTCGGCTGAAAAGAACAATGAATCACTTTGGCGTTTTATTTTTTGAACTGCATCCGTCCACTCTTCAATCCAAGAACAAACAGATTGAATACCTCTGCTGCACTTTTCCAAAGCCTCCTTTCGTCCTTGGTATTCCACAAATAGCTGCCTTCCCTGAAAAGTCCCATCCTCCAAAACTATTTTTTGCTGATCAATGAAAAATCCAAAATAATCTTGTGCCAATTGATTCTTTTTTTCAATTCTATTTTCCTCCCACTGCAACTTCCCCTTACCTACTAAAACAGGTGAATCAATTAAAAAAGTGATCATGGCTTGTTGGAAGTATAACAGAACTTTTTCCATTAAAAGTGCAATGGGTTCAAAGGCCGGATTGTTGGTGATGGACAACCGCCGTCTAAAAAACATGGATTGAATATCTAAATAAAAGAAATGGAGATGACTGCCATTGTCTTCATAAAATTCGGGGCCATCTTCAATGTATTTTCTGAATAGATTTGAACACAACATACTGCCATCTTTCAATGGAATATCCATCTCTTGTTCCCATTCCTCCGCTGTGATCATGCCATATTCTTGGATGGCCTTGTACAAATAAATGGCTATTTGGCGCGTGTTAATTATACGCTCGTTAGGCCCCCAAATCAGCAGTGGCATTTGTCCGTCCTGAATAATAAATGTCTCCACTTGCGCTGCCATCCACTCTTTATCTTTTCCAGAGCGCACCGATGATGAATCATTTATTTTGACCATTAAATTGGCCTTTCGATTGAGAAAAGAAATACTCCGTACGATGGTGGACTCTTTACTCAGATTGCCCTTGTGCGCCCAATTGCGCCAATCTTCTTGCGCATCGAAGTAAGTCAATGGTGGAAACTGTCTTCGTCGGAAATCTCTTACTGTATCATTGCGTTTGAACAATTGAATCAGTCCAGGAAGGATGGACTTTCCACTTCCATTGGGACCAACAAAAAGATTGACATCACGTAAGGTAAAATCCACCGTTGTGCCAATGGATTTTAGGCTATTGATTTTAATATGCATACTTCGGTTTTGTACAAATGGAAAACAGGTCATTGTAATGGATTTACAATGGGGAAAAAAAATCGACCTAGGGAAAAGTTTCGAGCGCCAGCGATAGTAGCGGATATCCCGCAAGGGCGAGCGCAGCGAGCCCTGAGGAATAGCAGCGGATAGCGCGGTGACTTTTTGAAGGCGGAGCCGAAAAAAAGGCAGGCGAAAAAAAAAGAAAAATTTGGAATGATACAATTTTTAGATTTTACTTTGCAGCATCATCCAGACGACAGCAATGTCACCAACCGAGCTTAACACGCCGCGGTGGTAAAAACGATGAGGACTAACCGTCAAAAAAGTGTTATTCCCCAGATTTTCTGTTGTTCAGGATGTTGTAAAAAACAACAACCATGAAAAACAACATTATTTACCTTCCCCCTTTTTTCATCCATGAAGGGTTCCAACAAGCTGTTGATTTTACCGAGCATTTTGTGTTGGTCAAAGAGGGTGACGTGCGCCATATCTATTCATACACCGTCATTCTAGACGGAATACCCCATGTGGACGAGAAGCCAAATTTGGTTAAATCGTTCACAGACCAACAGCTGAGTGATTTTGATTTGAAAAGAAACTTTGTTTTGGAGTTCGCTTATCATCGCGGAGGCAGCGAAGATTTTATATGGAGCAGTGTCGTATCGCGTGAAGAGTTCTTGGCCCTCATTGAAAAAAGGGAGTTTGAGGAATATGTTGTCAAGACTTATAATGAGCTATTTCCAGGAAGGTTGGTTCAGGAATTATTGGATAACAATGTAGATGTTACGGCAAGTAGATATGAAATAAACAAATGGTGGGCGGAATGTCCTCTGCCAACCAAAAGTAGCAAGCACAAGCATGGTTCATGGATTGATGCACAGCACAATGTATGGGAATGTAAGCTATGTAAAATCCAAGCTGACAATATTGCCCCATGGAGAGACAACAATCGATTAAAAGTCAACAATAAATAATCACGCAAACCAAAAAACAAATGAATAAAAGCATTCAATCGCAATTTCCATTTTTAATCATGGAGGGTTCTTTCCTCACCAGTGATTACACCTTGCACTTTGTCATGGTGAAATACGAAGATGGAACGCGGGAAATTTACAGGCATGTCGTATACATCAATCGCAAACCCTATTTTGACAAAGAACCCACCCTTTTGGACACCAGCGATCAATTCGAAGTAGATAGCGCCACTTACAAACGAGATTTCCTGATGAATCAAGCTTACCAATTGGGCAGAGACAAATGTTCGGACCGACTTGTTTGGTGCAATGCCATCACTGTTGAGGAATTTCAAGAACGTTACAAGGAAGGCATTACGGAGTGTTATCAAATCATGGAATTCAACCGAAAGCATCCCGGAAAATTGCTTCGTCAAATTTCAAAATACTGCCTGACCAACCCCAGCAGTAAAGAATATTATCGGTGGCATGTCAGCTGTCCGCTCGGTCCAACATCATGGGATCATGGGTTTTGGATGGACACAAAAAAAAATGAATGGCATTGTGAAAAATGTCAAGCATCAGGAAACACTGTTGAACCTTGGAGATTAAGATGGAAAACATTCAAGTGAATGATCAATAGTACAAATACTAATTCTTTCATAAATCAATAAATAAAATGTTATGTAAAAAGCAAAGGCACTTGTTATTAAAACACTCTGAATCAACATTTCAGAAAAAACATGAAACAAACGTGGATATTCAGACAATGAAAGGTTAGAAAATTCCGTTTCTTTTTTTGTACATATTCGAATGCTTTGACCTCCACCAAGAGCAGCATTCAAAGAAACTAGGACTATCTGCGTTGATGCAAAATCAAGTTGACCTTGATATTGTTTTCGGTTACTCCGCAGATAGTCCTTTTTACATTAACGCAACTTTATTGAATCGATAATTAATCTTGAATATTTGAATTTATAATAATTTCGTGAAAAACATTTGGTTCAAAATAAATCTTTTCGAAATAATTTGGTTTAGCTTTCAAAAAAAACATGGCTAAAATTTCTTCAAAAAAAATCTTTGTTTTAGACACCTCTGTTCTTTTGCATGATCACCACAGCATTGTCAAATTTGAGGAAAACGATGTTGTCATTCCCATCACTGTTTTGGAGGAATTGGACAAATTCAAGGTAGGAAATGAAATCAAGAATTTTGAGGCACGCGAGTGCATCCGGTTCATTGATAAAATGTCAGAGCAATACACGCTCAATGATTGGATTCCGATAAAAAATGGCAAAAGAGGACGATTGCGCATACAGATGCAGACCGAATTGGAATTGAGTGAGGACGCGACAAAGATTTTCTCCAGCGCCAAGAATGACCATCTAATCCTAAATGTTGCTGTTGAATTAAAATACAAATATCCTAAGATAAAAGTGGTATTGGTTTCCAAAGATATCAAC
The DNA here is from genome assembly GCA_945878635.1 of Chryseobacterium gleum. Classification (GTDB taxonomy): domain Bacteria; phylum Bacteroidota; class Bacteroidia; order Flavobacteriales_D; family Sanyastnellaceae; genus CAMCTV01. The sequence goes on from CAMCTV010000009.1 coordinate 33,478, forward strand.
CTACGATTAAAGGCCAAAGCGCTGAATATTTTAGCAGAAGACTACAAGCATGGCAAGGTCAATGATCAAATGATTGCCTACAGTGGAATAACTACCATTGAGAATACAGAGGCATTGGTCATTCGAAAATTGTATCAATCCGGCCACCACAACAAAGTAGCCATTTTAGGAAAAGAAAGAATCAACAATCACTTTTACATTTTAAAGAACAATGAAGCCAGCGTATTGGCCTATTACTCTGAAAAGGAACAGTTGATTCATCGGGTTGACAAAACTTATGCCTGTGGCATCAAGCCTAAGAATGCAGAACAAACCTTTGCCATGGACGCCATCATGAATCCAGAAATCAAACTGGTCACCATTTCTGGAGTTGCTGGAACAGGAAAGACATTGTTGGCATTGGCAGGAGCCTTGGAACAGCGCAACCAATATGAACAAATCATTTTGGCGCGTCCAATTATTCCACTGAGCAACAGAGAGATTGGTTTCTTACCTGGAGATGCGCAAGAAAAAGTCAATCCCTATATGCAGCCCTTATTTGATAATTTGAATTTTATCAAAAACCAATTCAGTGAAAATGAAAAGAAGCGCCGATGGATTGATGAAATGCAAGAGCAAGGTAGAATTACCATCGCCCCTTTGGCATTTATTCGAGGTAGAAGCTTGACCAATAGTATTTTCATCATTGATGAAGCACAGAACCTAACGCCACATGAAGTAAAAACCATCGTCACCAGAGCAGGAGAAAATACCAAGGTTATTCTAACTGGTGATGTGAGACAAATCGATACGCCCTATTTGGATGAAAACTCCAATGGATTGAGTTACGTGATTGAGCGATTAAAAGGCAGCGATTTGTATTGCCACATTACATTGGCCAAAGGAGAGCGCAGTGAGTTGGCCAATTTGGCCAATGAAAAATTGTAATTAAAACCATCGTTCATGTCTAATATCATGAACGATGGTTTTATATTTACCTATGGCAAAAAAGAGAAAAACAAAGACCTTTCTTATTGTTTCATTGTTCCTCATTATCGGCAGCGTTGTAATTTGGTTGGCCGTTGATTATACCTGGATCCCCCCTGCCCCACCTGTTATTCGTGAACAGCCTTTGTTCATTCAGCGACACCCTTCCAATGTTTACACCTGGGGCATTGACATTTCTCACCACCAAGGTGATGTCAAATGGAAGATGATGATAGGAGATCACCGACCCGATTTCATTTTTCTCAAAGCCACTGAAGGCAATCATTTCAAAGACAATCGATTTAACACGTATAAAAATGAAATCAAAAAGTTAGGCATATTGTTCTCAGGCTACCACTTCATGCGTTTCAACCAAAACGGAAAAACCCAGGCCTTGCATTTCCTTGAAATGGCCCAACCCCAAAAAGGAGAATTGATTCCTGTGGTTGATATAGAGTACCAACGGCATTTGTACACCGACGAAATTGCCCAACGAAACATTGACCTATTTATGGAAACCATTCGTGAGAAAATAGGCGTTTACCCCATGGTGTATTGCGAGGAAAAATATTTTCACAAATACTTGAAGAAGAAATACAAAGACAATATCATCTTATGGATTGCGAATTACAAAAGAAAACCAACCGTAGAACATGACCTATGGCAAAAAACCAGCAAATACAATCACCCCAGTTTTAGAGGGCGAATTGATTTCAATTTGCTACACGATGAACGCATAGGACTGCAGGATTTAATTTTGAAATGACTACTCTTCCACATTCAACAAATGCAAAATGCGGTGCACCATTGGGGCAAACAGAATCCCCGCCATGGTCAAAAATGCAACAATACTGTACAACGCATAGAAAGAAGCAAACCATTTGGCGGCATCATTGGTTAGCACATTCACGGGA
>CAMCTV010000010.1 GCA_945878635.1 Chryseobacterium gleum
TTTCACATTCAACCTTGAAGATCCAGGATTGACTTTGGCTTTTGCCATGGCCAACATGGGTGTTGAAACCAATAACTTAGAAACGGCCATCAATGCGGAAGTGGAGAAATTAAAAACCACGCCCATCACAGACGGAGAGTACCAGAAATTAAGAAACCAAATTGAAAGCGATTTCATTTCCAGAAATTCTAGCATGGCGGGAATTGCTGAAAGCTTAGCCAATTATTACACTTACTATGGCGAAACCAATTTGATCAATACAGAAATTGATCGCTACATGAAAGTAACCAAAGAAGACATGATGAAAGCAGCTCAGAAATATTACACTCCTGAAAACAGAGTGACCATTTACTTTGAGCACGATCCAAGTCTTTTAAAACAATAATCTTCAAGTTGATTCATTCATGAAAAAATATATAGTATCCATTTTCGCACTGATGATAGCAGTGGCGGGAATGACCCAAAAAGTTGACCGCAGCAAAGCACCCGCGGCAGGGCCAGCGCCAAAAATTCAGATTGGTTCTTACCAAAATTTCACCATGGACAACGGCTTAAAAGTCATTGTTGTTGAAAACCACAAATTGCCCAATGTTTCCTACTCTTTGCAATTGGAAATTGACCCCATCAAAGAAGGAGACAAAGCGGGTTATGTTTCATTTGCCGGAGACATGATGTCCAAAGGAACAACGAGCCGATCAAAGGATGAAATCACTTCATCCATTGACTTCATCGGTGCTCAATTTTCAAGTGGATCGGATGGTATTTTTGGAGCATGCTTAACGAAGCACAGCGAAAGAATGTTGGAGATCTTCTCTGATGTCTTGTTGAATCCTTCTTTTCCTGAAACGGAATTAGAGAAATTCAAGAAAAAGACCATCAGCGGGTTGATTTCTGAAAAAACAGATCCCAATTCCATTTCTTCCAAGATTGGCAACATGGTGACCTATGGTAAGAACCATCCATATGGAGAGCAGATGACAGAAGAGACTGTTAAGAATATTGGACGTGAAGAAATTGTCAATTATTACAACAGCTATTTCAAACCCAATGTAGCTTATTTGATCATCGTTGGCGACATCACCATGGAAACGGCCAAAGCACAAGCCAATAAGTATTTTGCTTCTTGGACCAGAGGAGATGTTCCAAAATTAAAATTCCGTGCGCCCAAAGTCCCTGCTGGGAATGAGGTTGTTTTTGTACCCATGCCAGGTGCTGTTCAATCAGTCATCAATATCACCTACCCCATTGATTTGGTGCCAACCACACAAGATGCACTGGTTGCATCAGTATTGAATAACATTTTGGGAGGAAGCGGATTTCAAACCCGTTTGATGCAAAACTTGAGAGAGGACAAAGCCTATACATATGGAGCATACTCCGATATAGCAGCCGATGATTATATTGGAAACTTTAGCGCTGGAGCCAGTGTAAGAAATGAAGTGACTGACAGTTCAATCACTCAGCTCATGTTGGAAATTTCAAGATTGACTACGGAGGCTGTGGATGATAAGACCCTTCAAATCGTCAAAAACATCATGACCGGTCAATTTGCCCGTTCATTGGAAAGGCCACAAACTGTTGCACGTTTTGCCAAGAACATCGACAAGTACGGTTTGCCAAAGAATTTTTATGAGACCTATTTGGAACGCTTGAATGCCGTTACTGCTCAGGACATCTTAACCTTAGCCAAGCGAGTATTAATGCCAAACAACGCCTACATCACAGTAGTCGGAAACAAAGAAATCGAAAGTAAAATATCGACTTTCGATGCCGATGGAAAAATATCAAAATACAATCCAGATGGAAGCACATTTGTAGACATGCGTCCAGCTCCAGCAGATGTCACCCCTCAAGTTGTATTCAATAACTACATCCAAGCTACCGGAGGAAAAGACAAAATCACCAAAATCAAATCATTTGAGCAAAAAGGAAAGTTTGATGTAGGTATGGCCAAGTTGGACATGCAAAGCATTTGTATCGCCAACACAGCAATGCGTTTGGTGGTATCCATGAATGGCAACGCCATGATGACACAAACATGGGATGGTACAAAAATGCAAATCAGTCAAATGGGACAAAGCATGGAAGGTGGTGAGGCTGAAATCCTTCAAGCCAAAATCCAAAGTGATTTATTGGCTGAATTGCATTATGCCGACTTTGGAATACAATCGCTTTTAAAGGGTATTGAAGTTGTAAACGGATCAGACATGTATGTTATCGAAAATACATACGCCAACGGAATGGTAGCTACTGATTACTTTGATGTAAAATCTGGACTTCGCATGAAAACCATCACCGTGCAAAAAGTAGGTGAAACCACACAAACATCAGAAACCACGGTTGTTTCTTATGGCACAACTGCGGATGGCGTTAAATATCCCAATGTGGTAAAACAAAACGCCGGTGGACAGCTAGTAGAAATAACCATCAACGAATTCAACGTGAACCCAAAGGTGAAGAAAAAAGATTTCAAGATTTAGGGTATTCCCAATTGGGGTGTCAATAAAAAAGGTCGGGCGTACGTTCCGACCTTTTTTTTCGTTTTACCTTCACATCATGAGTACAAATCAAGCCTTGGTTCAAATTGTCAATGGAAGTGTATACCACGATAAGATTCCTGTATTGTCCCAATTGAATTTTCAAATGCATCCAGGGGAGTTTGTTTATTTGATAGGAAAAAGCGGAAGTGGTAAAAGCAGCTTCATGAAAACTTTGTACGCTGATCATGAAATTCAAGCTGACGAAGCGGATTGCTGCGGATACAATTTAAAAACCATCAAACAAAAAGAGGTTCCTTTTCTGAGAAGAAAAATCGGAATTGTCTTTCAAGAGTTTGAGTTATTGCATGACAGAACAGTGAATGAAAATCTTGAATTTGTTTTGCAAGCAACAGGATGGAAAGATGCCAATGCCATTAGAAGCCGCATAGAATCCTCATTGGACAGTGTTGGCCTCAACAACAAAGGCTTGCAAAAACCACATCAATTGAGCGGAGGAGAAAGACAACGTGTGGCCATTGCCCGCGCACTGCTCAATACACCCATGCTCATCATTGCGGATGAGCCCACTGGAAATTTAGATCCACAAATGAGCTTAGAAATCACAGAACTACTCTACCAAATTTCACTTTCCGGAACTGCAGTGCTGATGGCCTCCCATGACTACGTTGCCATGCAACAATTCAAAGGAAAGGTTTGGGTTTGCGAAGAAGGAAAAATACAAACGGCGTCACCAAAAGCATGACTTGGGTAAGTGTTGTTATTCCCTGTTTCAATGCCGGTGAGGACCTCAAAAAAGCTATTCTTTCTGTACTCCATCAATCCTATCCAAAAATAGAACTCATCATTCAAGATGCGGTTAGCACAAATCAAGCAACCGTTTCCATTCTTGAAGAGTTCAAAGATCAATGTTTGGTAGTTGTAGAAAAAGACAACGGTATATTTGATGCCTTCCAAAAAGGGATCGAAAAAAGCAAAGGAGATTGGATATACCTGATGGGCGCTGATGATCAGTTGGCCAGTGAAAACATCATCGAACGACTGATGAAATATAATTTCCTGCCCTCTTATGATATCATGCTAGGCAAAGTAGAAAACACACATTCCGTCAGCCAATGGATTCCAAAAACTTTTGATAGTCGTTTGAATTGGAAGATGTATTGGAGAAATACCCTGCACCAGCAAGGTTGTTTGTACCGCAAAGATGTTTTTTCCAAACACCCTTTCAGTGGGAAATTCAAAATCTTAGGAGACTATCATCTTCATCTGCAATTGTATCTTTCAAAATGCAAGGTCCTTCAGACTTCATTGACATTTGCTGTTTGCAAAGCAGATGGTTTATCCAAAAAATTCACTTGGCCGTTGTACAGGGAAGAGATGAAAATTAAAATGACCTTGCTTTCCTTTCCACTAAATACATTATTTGCCGGTTTATCAATGGTCAAATTCTGTTTAAAGCGTTTGATTCCGCGAGCTATTCAACAATAGATTCCAAAATCTTCCATTCCTTCATGGCATTGTTGTCCATGAAAAATGACTCTCGAGCAGCGCCAAAACTTGCCGAAGAGGATGGAATTTCTCTTAGGCAATTGAAAATGGATGAAGACAAGACGTTAGACGCTAAAGATGGAATAATCCAACCCATTGGATACTTGTCTAAAATGACTTTGACCTCTGGATTTCCCAATGTTACAAAGGGCAAACCCATTCGAGCGTAATCAAATATTTTGTTGGGCAATGCCCATTTAAAACTCTCACTCACCGGCTTCTCCAAAGCAATACCGAGATGCGCATGCTGAAGCAAACCCAGAATGTTTGGGTAATTCATCGGCCCTAGAAAGAAAACCTTATCGTCCAAACATAACATTTTCACTTTGTCTTTTAACACCGCTTCATGCTCTCCATTACCCACCAAAACCAACATCACATTCTGAAGCAATGGCATAGCATCTATCAATTCATCCAATCCTCTGTGCGGATTGAAAACGCCATGGTAAAAAAGAACCTGCTTCCCTTTCCAGGACTCAGGTTTATCCGTTGAAAAGGGATCCACAGATAAATCCGGCAAATTGCGAATCACTTGAAAGAGCCGAGGGTATTTGTTCCGATAAAAATCTTGAATACCTCTTGAAACTGTGAAGCAATGATCAACTTCTGGCATACATACTCTTTCAATGGTCATCCAAATCTTTCGTTTAAGAGGATGACCTATCAAACCAACTGATTCCGTGAAGCATTCGTGAGCATCATACACAATCTGCCATTTCTTCCAAAACTTCAAACTTACAGCAGGCCAAAGGGTGTCCAAATCATTGCACCACACAATGTCAGTTCGTTGAAACAAAAGATAGAAAAACAATCGGAGTTGAATCCAAGCATAAAACAAAACCCCTTGCTGAAAAGGATTTGAAAACCTCAAAGCACGGTAGGGAAAATAAACTGGAAGGCTACCTTTTTTTTCAAAGCCAATTAAAGTAACATCAAATCCACGCTTATGCCACCATGTGCAAGTCTTGGCTACCCGTTGATCGTAGCACAAATCATTACTGACCAAGACCACTATTTTCTTCACATCGATTCTTTGATCTTTTTGAATACTTGCTTTGTATATCGAGGGAAATCAGCATTCATCAACCATCCATAATAGCCCGGTTCTTGAAGAAAAACCTGCGTAACCAAAACGCCCTTGTGCTTGCCGAAATTAAATACGGGCATATCATCTTCGTTGTAGACCACATGTCCCACAAGATCAGCCTTGCGTCTTCTTTCGCTCATTTTGTGCAGCATTTCCATATCGTTTTGGACCGGAAACACATTTGGATCTCCACCAGGAACAGCTACTCCGTGGTACTTTCCAATCATGGCATTCAACACATCGGCGGTGGCTACTACATCAGGCATGGCTTCATGAGCATCCTCTAATTCTTTATTGCAATAAAAACGCAATGCAGCAGACAAGTTGCGCGGCTCCATCATATGGAACAGAACTTGAACATCCACCAAATTTCTACCCTCAATACTAAAATCCACACCAGCGCGTAAAAACTCTTCTGCCAACAATGGCAAATCAAACTTATTGGAGTTGAAACCCGCCAAATCGCAATCCATAAGAAACTGAAACAGCTTGGATGAGTAATCTGTGAATGTAGGAGCATCAACTACATCACCATCATAAATCCCGTGAATGATAGAAGACTCCAATGGGATGGACATTTCTGGATTGAACAGTAACCTTCCTTTCCCTTCTGCGGGGAGATGGTGCACTTGACCGTTGGGCATAATCTTCACAACAGCAATCTCCACAATCCTGTCTTTTCCCACGTCAACGCCCGTTGTCTCGAGATCAAAAAAAGCCAATGGCTTTTTTAAGTTAAATTGATACTTCATATTAAAAAACAACCCCCTACTCGGGGGTTGCTGTATTGATTTTTTATTTTTTTATCCTTCTGCTGAAAGTTCAACATACTGATAGCGCTCATAAACATCTTTATTCTCTTTGGCGTCATTCTCATATTCCTTTCCATTTACGCCAGAGTCGATCTTTCTAAACTTGTAATGAACTCCTTCCTCATAACCCATGCGCTGTAATTCTTTGCGAATTACAATCATTGCATCATCCGCTCTTTGCTTGGACAATTCTTCATTGGATTTTTTGTTGGATCGAGGAACTTTTGATGAACTTGCATAAACATCAATTTCAGAGATTCCACGCTTTTCAATCAACACCGCCACCTCTTCAACAAACAATCCCATGTCTTCCAATTTCACTCGGAAAACTCCGTAGGTAAAATAATATTTTGTAGGGCTAATTTTTTCTGTCTCACCTGCTGGCTTCTCTTTCACTGGTTTGGCTTTTTTACCGCCCAATTTCATATTGGCCAAATCCGCTTTCTCTTTCGCCGCTAGTTCATCAGCCTTGGCCTTTTCCTTATCGGCCTTCTCTTTCTCTTTTTCAGCCTTCTTTTCCGCCTTGGCATCTTTCTTAGACTTTTCTGCGGTCAAATCCACTTTGGGAGGAGGAGGTCGCTTGACTATGGGAAGAACATATGTCTCGTGCTCAATGGACATCACTGACTCATCACATACAGCCTCTACTTGATATTCATTGAGGACAATTTTATCCAACATCACTTGCACTTTGTATTCTGCGCAAGGAGGCAACTTCAATTCATATATCCCAGAAGCAGCATCTACTGGGGCTTCAACCTTTAGATCTTCATCCTTGGCTTTGGCCAAGAGTTTCAATCCCGTTGGAATTGATTTTGACAAAGAAATCAAATTGCCTTTTAAGACAACTGGAGCTTCGTTTGGATCGCGTGCCAAGGTAACTTCATAAATATCTTGAAGTCCGGAACCACCGATCTTGGAAGATGTAATAAATCCTTTGCGAGAAATGGGGACAGCTTGGAAATAGTAATCATCATCTGTCGTTGAAAGTGGATAACCAACGTTGACCGTATTTCCAATGTTTCCTTTGGCGTCAATTTTAGAAGAAAAGACATCAAATCCTCCCATGGTGTTGTGTCCTTCAGAAGAGAAATACAAAATCTTTCCATTTCCACCAATGGAAGGTGATACTTCACTGTACTTTGTATTGACTAACTCTCCCAAATTCTCTGCCTCACCCCATTCACCATTCTTTTCCAACTTGGCGCGGTAAACATCAAAACCTCCCAACCCGTTGGGGCGATTGCTCGTGAAATAAATCGTTTTACCATCGGGAGAAATGGCCATGTCCATTTCTTGGAATTGAGAATTCACGGTAGCACCAAGAGGCACCGGATCTGTCCATCTTTCTCCGATTAATTTACACATGTAAAACTCTGCATCATCTCTTGGGCCTTTGCTAATGAACAAGGTATGTCCATCTGCAGTAACGCCGGTTACACGGTCGCCCTTGTCTGAATTGATGTTGAGCAATTCTGCTGGTCCCCACTTACCCGACGCGCCACGGAAGCTCATGTACAAATCATCTTCAAACTCCATTGTTTCCGGATCCACCAACTTGGCATTGCTACCATCGGCACGTTCTCGGTTTGAACTAAAATACAAAATACTCAAATCCCTCGGAGACACACCATTGAAATCTTTGTACTCAGAATTGATTGCTGTACCTACGTTGTTGATTTTATGATTCTTGGGTGACTTCATTTGTAACTTGGCCTCCTCACATTGTTCCAACTCTCTGGGCATGTCCTGCAACAAAAGATGACCCGGATTTTTAATCTTGGTCTTTAACAATTCATAGGATTCTATTGCATCATCTGGCTTACCGTTCAGATGCTGAGCCTTTGCCAAGTATGACAATGCTTCAATAGGAGCCAATTCTTCACTCTCATCATACGGATCATAATTCTTGGAAAATTTCCCGCTGCCCGTAGCTGTTTCCAAATGCTCCAACGCATCTTTCTTGTCCTTGGTCTCCAACAAGCATATGCCCAACTTATAATGATAATTGGCATTGAGGGGTTTTTTAGCCAATAGCTTTTGCCATTCGATGACGGCTTGGTCCCATAGCTTTTCTTCAATAAGGGTATTTGCCTCGTCGAAATTGGCAGGTGTTTCAGGTTGCGCAAACACGGGTGAGATCATACTTAGACAGATGATCAAACCCATGATTAACCTTTTCAAAAAATCCATAGAACTGAATTTAAATTATTTACAATCAAATATCGCGATTAACATCCCAATTTTCCAAATAATCTGCCACCCTTCTTACAAACATTCCTCCCAAAGCGCCATCGACAATGCGGTGGTCGTAACTGTGGGAAAGGAACATCATGTGACGGATGCCTATGAAATCACCTGCTGGAGTCTCAATCACTGCAGGCTTCTTGCGAATGGCACCTACCGCCAAGATGGCTACTTGGGGCTGGTTGATGATGGGTGTTCCCATTACATTGCCAAATGATCCAACATTGGTCAATGTATAGGTTCCACCTTGAATATCGTCGGGTGATAATTTGTTGGCTCTTGCACGTTCGGCCAGGTCATTTACTTTCTTGGCAATGCCCACCAAGTTCAATTGATCTGCATTCTTGATTACCGGAACAATCAAATTTCCTGAAGGCAATGCCGTCGCCATTCCGATGTTGATGTCTCCACGAAGAATAATCTTATCTCCATCAACTGAAGCATTCACACCAGGGAAATCCCTGATGGCCTTGGCAACCGCTTCAATAAATATTGGCGTAAAAGTCAATTTGGTTTTTTCCTTCTGCTCAAAATGCTTCTTTACTTTTTCTCTCCAGGTCACCACATTGGTCAAATCTGCTTCTACATAGCTCGTTACGTGAGGAGAAACATGCTTACTCATCACCATGTGGTCTGCAATCAACTTGCGCATGCGGTCCATTTGAACAATTTCGTCATTACCGCTGACAGAAAGAGCAGGCTTGGCCTTGGGCGTTTCCTTGGCAGGCGATGGAGCGTCGGCAGCGGGGGTTGCAACTTGAGCTGCAGCCGCAGGGGCTGCAACAGCTGGAGCAACGTTCACCTTGCCGCGATTGGCAATGTAATTTTTTAAATCTTCTTTGGTCACTCTTCCGCCCTGACCTGAACCAGATACAGAGTCCAACTCAGCTTGACTGATTCCTTCTGCCTTGGCCATATTTTTTACCAAAGGTGAATAGAAACGATCACCGGAAACGATGGCTGCAGTAGGGGCTGCAGGTGAAGGGATCAAAGGAATATCAGGCATTTTTTCTTCAACGGCAACAGGTGCAGCAACAGTCTCAGCAGCGGGAGCAGGAGCAGGAGCTGATTCATCAGCACCCGTTTGAATGATGGCAATGGGTTGACCCACTTGAACCACATCCCCTTCCTTCACCAAGCATTTGATCAAGATTCCATCTTCAGGAGCTGGAACTTCACTGTCTACTTTGTCTGTTGCAATTTCAATGATGGGCTCATCAGCTTTAACAGCCTCACCCTCATTCTTAACCCACTTGATAATGGTTGCTTCCGCAACACTCTCTCCCATTTTGGGAAGTAATAATTCTATCTGTGCCATAAGTTGAGCACAAAAATAAGCAAAATCAAGCCTCCAAAAGCGTTTATTTCAGCCATAATTCAAGGTGAAGATGAATATAAAATTGGCGTTTTTTATTCCTCTAATTTACTTCATCTGCAGGGCTGACAAATAAAATTTTTCTATTGACATTAACTAAAAAATTCACGGCTTCACTTTATTCCCATTCACATCAATAAAAAACCACGGGCCATCTGCCTCCTCTTGCACCTCTGCCTTGCCTCCGGAAAAAGCTTTTACATTGTAATAAATGCAGGGAATAACCTCATTCCCATTTACATCTACAAAGCCTTTCTTTCTGCCCTCGGGAAAGTTGATACTGACTATCATTCTTCCATCATTGAACACGCCATTGATGCCGTCGTATTTGCAAGGCAGCACTAGTTTCCCCGCAGTATTAATCCTGCCTGATTTTCCGTTTTTCTTTACGTTGGAAAGTCCACGATTGAAATCGCCTGTAAGCTCATATTCAAAGGGGGTGGTGACTTCTCCCAATTTGTTCAAATGTCCCCACAGGTTGTCTTTTTTAGCAATAACATATCCTTCTTGAAAATTCCCTGCCCAGTCGTATTCAAAAGGAATGATGGTTGTGCCTTTCTCGTCAATAAATCCGTGCTTGCCATTCAGAACGGCGTGTGCTAATCCTTCGCGGAAATAAGAAATACTCTCATATTGAAAAGGGATTAATACCTTTCCATTTCTATCAATAATACCAAATTGACCATTCAGTTTTGTAATGCACAATTCGCCACTAAATCGCATCTCAGCCTCATAAACCAAGGGAAGAACAACCTCTCCCATTTTATTAATCATTCCCCATTTGCCATCTTTTTGTACAATAGATGTTTCCAGGCCAAAGTCGCTCACTCGATCATAAATGACAGGAATGACAATCTTTCCCTCCTTGTTGATGAATCCCATTTTCCCATCTTTGTAGACAGTCGCTAATCCGCTATGGTAGTTTCCGATGCTTCCGTATTCCAAGGGAAGCACGTTTTTTCCTTTTTTGTCAAAGCATCCGTATTTCTGATCTATTCCGACAACAATCAAATCTGAAAAACGCATGCTGCGGTAGAACCAATCGTCGGCATCGGTATAAATAACAGGAAGCACTTCGTTTCCTTGCTTGTCAATGTATCCATAATGGGTAGGGTAGTCTCCGAAAATTTCTACGCGAGCAACACCATCCATGAACGGTTCAATCTCGTCGTACATCATCGGAACAATCACATTTCCAAGCGTATCAATTATTCCTTTTTTGTCATTGGTTCTAAAACTGGCCAATCCATCCCGAAAATCATAAATACGATAAACCTCATCTTTGGGAATAAATTTCCTCTTGGCAGAATCATAAGTTCCTTCAATTTTGGTCTGAGCCAACACATTCAAGGTCACCAAAAGTCCAACAAATGAAAGAAAAAGTACCCTAACCGATTTTATCATCGTCATCCTAAATTTTAAAAATTCACACAACACCATAGTCATACACTTTAAACAATTATTTCTCAATTCTTCTCATTTTGCAATGGGGAATATCATCTTCCAAATACCCCTCCCCTTCTGCCACAAAACCCAAATCAGTATAAAACTTCAACAAATAAGATTGTGCTGAAATACAAATTTCATCTACCTCAAATTGTTTCATGGTTTGCTCAATGGCAATTTCCATCAGCTCCTTGCCCCAACCTCTGCCTCTCACCATTGGCGAGGTAACCACCCTACCGATAGACGCCTCAGGGTAACTCACATCCGGAGGCAATAAGCGTGCATAAGCCACCAATGCTTCACCGCTCTCCATTGTCAAGTGATAACTCAAAAAATCTTTACCATCCGGATCTTGATAAGGACAATTTTGCTCTACCACAAAAACCTCAGCCCGCAAGGCCAAAACCCGATGCCACTCCATCGCTGTCATATCCGACATTTTTTGCAATCGCCAATTTTTCATTGAAGCTAAGGTAAGCACCATCGTACTTTTACCGCATGAACTACTTATCGGTCGAGAATCTTTCCAAACGCTACGGCATTCGCCAACTATTTGAAAACTTGAATTTTGGAATTGAAAAAGGTCAAAAAGTAGCCCTCCTTGCCAGAAATGGTTCAGGAAAAACAACGTTGATGAACATCCTTTTTGGGAAAGAATCAACAGATGAGGGCAAGGTCATTTATAACAAAGAAGTGCGTGTGGCCTATTTGGAACAAAATCCCCAACTGCATTTGAACAAATCCATTTTGGAAAATGTACTGGCTTCATCCAATGCCATGTCCAAGGCCATTGCAGAATATGAAGTTGCCTTACAAAACAACGGCGATTTAGAAAAAGCCATGAACAGCATGGATGCCACCGGCGCTTGGGAATATGAATCCAAAATGAAACAAGTGCTTGGTGCACTGGAATTACAAGATTGGAACAAACTGGCCGGCCAATTGAGTGGCGGGCAACAACGCAGAGTGGCGTTGGCCAAAGTATTGGTAGAAGAACCCGATTTTCTTTTGTTGGATGAGCCCACCAACCACTTGGATTTGGACATGATTGAATGGTTGGAAAACTTCCTTACCCGATCACACATGACCTTGTTCATGATCACCCATGACCGTTATTTTTTGGAAAACATCACCGATGAAATATTAGAGTTGGAGAATGGTCAATTGTACAAGTACAAAGGAAATTTCTCCTACTACCTGGAGAAAAAAGCAGAACGTGAGACACTGGAACAATCCACCCACGATAAACAAATGAACCTGTTTAGAAGAGAGTTGGTTTGGGCACGCACCATGCCGAGAGCGCGCACGGTGAAGAGCAAGAGCAGAATGGATCGATTTCAAGAACTCAAAGAAAATGTAAGGAAAAGCCCTGAGGCGCAGGAGTTGGCTCCGGAAATCAACATGAGTCGTTTGGGAAGCAAGATTGTGGAATTTCACCGTGTTAAAAAACATTGGGGAGAGAAGAAAGTACTCAACGGTTGGGATTACGTTTTTAAAACTGGAGAGCGTGTTGGATTGGTAGGTCCCAATGGTGCTGGCAAAACCACTTTGCTGAAAATGATGACCTTGAATGAAGAGCCCGATGGAGGCAAGGTCATTGTTGGTGATACTGTCGTAATGGGTTATTACCGTCAGAACATGGAAGACCTCAAGGATGGTCAGCGCCTAATCGAGGTGGTTCGTGACATTGCAGAGTTTATTCCCTTGACCAAAGGCCGCACCATCACTGCCGCTCAAATGCTGGAGAAATTTTTGTTCCCCAAACCCATGCACTTTCAGTTGGTGGATTCACTCAGCGGAGGAGAAAAAAAGCGTTTGCAATTGCTCCTCATCCTGATGAAAAATCCCAACTTCTTGATTTTGGATGAGCCGACCAATGACCTAGATGTATTCACTCTAGCTGCCTTAGAGGAGTACTTGCAATCCTACCCTGGCTGCCTGGTCATTGTTTCCCATGACCGCTATTTCTTGGACAAATTGGTGGATCACTTGTTTGTGTTGGATGGCCAAGGCAACGTAAAAGATATTTTGGGTTCCTACCAACAATTTCGCGATGATCAATCCAACCAACCCCCCGCCCAAACCAAATCTGAAAACACTGAATCCAAAGAAAAAGCAAGCACTTCGGCTCCTGTCAAAAAGCTAAGCTTTAAAGAGAAGTTTGAGTGGGAGCAAATTGAAAAGCGAATGCCTGAGCTGGAGGAAATGAAAAAAACCTTGGAAATCAAACTGAATGGCGTGTTGGATCAACATGATCAATTGATGCAAGTTTCAGATGAGCTGGCAAAAGTGATAGAAGAGCTGAATCAACTCGAGTTGCGCTGGTTGGAACTTTCTGAAAAAATATAGGCTACTGCGGCCTGTATTTCGGTTTATCTTTACCCGCGAATTTCTAGCATTTGAAAAATGAGTTCAGAGCAATATTTGGGCAATGCCGATATCCAAACGATAGACGCGTTATACAACCAATTCAAACAAGACCCTGAGAGTCTTGATATTTCATGGAGAAGATTCTTTGAAGGTTTTGAGTTTCAAAATGAATCTTATCCTGTCCTTCCTGATGGAAGCCGCCTCAACGCGGTGACTTCAAAGGAGTTTAAAGTGATTAACCTCATCAACGCCTACCGCAGCAGAGGTCACTTGTTCACCAAAACCAACCCTGTGCGTGAACGCAGAAAATATTCTCCTACTTTGGCCATTGAGAACTTTGGTTTGACCACAGCAGACTTGGAGGAAACCTTTCATGCTGGAACAGACATTGGATTGGGTGATGTCAAATTAAAAGACATCATTGCTCAACTTGAAAACTCTTACTGTCAAAGCATTGGATCAGAGTTCATGTACATCCGTGATCCGGAGCGTGTTGAGTGGTTAAGATCAAAAATTGAGGCCGTCCATAAACCCAAATACAGCAAAGAAGAAAAGAAGAAGATTTTTGAAATGACTTCCAAAGCTTCGCTTTTTGAGCAATACATCCACAAAAAATTTGTAGGTCAAAAACGTTTCAGCGTTGAAGGCTGTGAGGCCGTAGTTCCCGCAATGGACTACATCGTGAAGAAGGGAGCTGAGATGGGTGTTGAAGAGTTTGTCATTGGCATGGCACACCGCGGACGTTTGAATGTGTTGACCAACATCCTTGAAAAACCGCAAGAAGAAATCTTCCGCGAATTTGAAGGTGTTGAATTTGAAGGCAACATGGATGGTGATGTGAAATACCATTTGGGATATTCACGTGACATCACCGTAAATGGTCACAATGTTCACGTGACCTTGTGTCCCAACCCATCGCATCTTGAGGCCGTTAATCCAGTAGTAGAGGGATTGACCAGGGCCAAAATTGATCATTATTTGAAGGACGAGAAAAAAATCGTTCCCATTTTGGTGCATGGTGATGCGGCTATCGCGGGACAAGGCATCGTATATGAAGTTATCCAGATGGCCTTATTGGATGGATACCGCACGGGAGGAACCATTCACATAGTCACCAATAACCAAGTTGGATTTACTACCAACTATTTGGATGCAAGATCTTCCATCTATTGCACAGACGTGGCAAAGACCACACTTTGTCCCATTTTCCACGTCAATGCTGATGATGTAGAAGCCGTTATTACCACCATGCAATGGGCATTGGAATACCGTGAAAAATACAACATGGACGTGTTCATTGACCTTCTTGGATACCGAAAATACGGCCACAATGAAGGAGATGAGCCCAAGTTCACACAACCAACTTTGTACAAGCACATTGCAGCTCATCCTGATTTGAGGGCGTTGTATTATAAACAACTTTCTGAAGAGGGCACCATTACAGAAGCTGAAGCAGAAGAAGTAAAAGCCAACTTTGAGAAACACCTGGATGAAAGCCTAGAAAAGGCCAAAACAAAAAGCAAAGTATATGTCAAACACTTCTTGGAAGAGACTTGGAAGGATGTTCGCTTTGCCACACCAGAAGATTTTGATAGCACTCCAGATACAGCGGTTCCTCAAAAGAAATTGGTTGACTTAGGTAACAAATTGTCTACCCTACCCACTGGAGAAAAATTCTTTAGAAAATCAGAAAAGGTTTTTGAAGATCGCTTGAATATGATCAAGAATGATCAGTTGGATTGGGCCATGGGTGAGATGTTGGCCTATGCTACACTTTTGGAAGAAGGACATCCGGTGCGCATTTCAGGACAAGATGTAGAACGCGGAACTTTCTCTCACAGACATGCAGTGGTAAAGACAGATGAAGATGCAGAGAAAGAGTTCATCACACTAAATGCATTATCAGACAAACAAGCTCAATTGAGCATTTACAACTCACTTTTGAGTGAATATGGCGTTTTGGGATTTGATTACGGATATGCCTTTGGAACACCCAATGGATTAACCATCTGGGAAGCTCAATTTGGCGACTTCAACAATGGTGCGCAAATCATGATTGATCAGTTCATCAGCGCAGCAGAAGACAAATGGGGCAGCATGAATGGTTTGGTCATGTTCTTACCGCACGGTTATGAAGGCCAAGGCTCAGAGCACAGCTCAGGAAGAATGGAACGTTTTCTACAATTGTGCGCAGAATACAACATGCAGGTTTGTGATGTGACTACTCCTGCCAACTTCTTCCACCTGTTGCGCAAGCAAGTCAAACAACCCTTCCGCAAGCCTTTGATTGTCTTCACGCCCAAAAAACTTTTGCGTCACCCCAAAGCGGTGAGCAGCCTCAAAGACATGTCCAAAGGATCTTTCCAAATGGTCATAGAAGACAACAGCGTTGACAAGAAGAAAGTCAACAAAGTAGTGCTTTGTACCGGGAAAATGTATTACGAAATGATGGAGGAGCGTGAGAAGAGAGGAGTCACCGATATGGCGTTAATTCGTTTAGAGCAACTTTATCCCTTCCCTCAAAAAGCCTTGGAGAACGCACTCAAAGGATTTGGTAAAAATACCCAATTGTTATGGGCACAGGAAGAGCCAGAAAACATGGGAGCGTGGAGTTACATCATGCGCATGATGCGCAAATCAAACATTGATGTTGTAGCCTATCCCGCACAAGCCTCGCCAGCCGCAGGTTCAAGCAAAATGCATGAAGCCAGGATGAGACTAGTGATGGACCAACTGTTTGCTTAAAATCTAAACTTATTTTGCTAAAGGCCATACTTGATATGGCCTTTTTCTTTTCCATTTGTCGAAGAAGGCATTGATTATCTTTGCGTCCTGACTTATACATTGTGTCGAACGCTCCATTTTTAAACCGATACATACAATCGGTGCATACCCAAAACATCTCGGAAAGTTTATCTTCTGAGGGTAGTAAATTGCGTCTCAAAGGAATTGTCGGTTCTGCCAAAGCACTCATTGCCAACGCCACGGCGTTGTCCATCAATACAACACACGTGTTTGTTTTAGAAGACAAAGAGAAAGCGGCGTATTTCCTCAATGACCTTGAAAACATTGAGAATTACCAAAAAGAAACACTAGCTCAAAGGACAATTCTTTTTTTCCCCAGAAGCGCCAGAGTGCCTTACCAGGTGGAGACCGTAGACAATGCCAATGTCGCCATGAGGACAGAGGTTCTGAATCTATTGAGAAAAAAACCAAAAGGCCAATGGATCGTTACCTACCCTGAAGCGCTCGCAGAAAAGGTTATAGGATTGGCTTCGTTGGAACAAAAAACGTTCGAAATAGAATTGGGCAATACGCTCAACCATGAAATTGTCGACGAAGTATTCCAAGAATATGGATTTGTAAAAGTTGATTTTGTTTACGAACCCGGGCAATATGCTGTAAGGGGAGGAATCATCGACGTTTTTTCATTCTCTTACGATCATCCATACCGCATTGAATTGTTTGGAGATACCATTGACAGCATTAGAAAATTCGACCCTGTTGACCAGCTGAGTTTGTCTTCTATGACAAAAGCCACCATTGTCCCCAATATCCAGGATGAAAGTCAAATTGATGCCACCATCAACTTTCTTGAGTTTGTAGATTCAGATGCTGTGGTGTGGTCGATTGAGTGCACCAATGCGCCACAAATCTGGGAGAAGGAATTGGAAAGAGCGCAGAACCAATACCAAAAAATCAGCGGTGTCATTAGACACAAAACACCCGATGAGCTGTACGCCCACCCAACAGATTGGATGCGCTTGCTCAAAGGAAAACGCCTGGTTGAAATGGGGCCCACTTCCCTATTCATGGAAGCGCCCGAGATTCAATACAACATGACGCCTCAACATTCCTTTAGCAAGAACTTTGACATGCTGAGCAAGCATTTAATTGCCAAGGCAAAGGAAGGTTATGATCAAGTGGTTTCTGCAGGACAGGCCAAACAATTGGAACGTTTGCACCAAATCTTTGAGGACAAACAAATCATTGTACAATACACACCGCACCTCATTGAATTGAGTGAAGGATTTGTAGACAACGACCAACAAATTGCCCTTTATACAGATCACCAAATTTTTGAACGATACCATCGATTTAAACTCAAAGAAGGATTCAAAAAAAGCAAAGAGGCTCTAACATTAAAAGAGATACTATCTCTGCAACCTGGGGACTACGTTGTACACATTGATCACGGCGTTGGTCAATTTGCAGGTCTTCAAAAAATAGACGTCAACGGCAAAGAACAAGAAGCAATTCGTTTAGTCTACAAAGGCGGCGATACCTTGTATGTAAGCATTCACAGCTTACACCGCATCAGCAAATACAGCGGCAAAGAAGGAACCGCTCCCAGCATGGATAGACTGGGAAGTCCGGCTTGGCAAAACCTCAAACAAAAAACCAAAGCAAAAGTCAAGACCATTGCTTTTGACTTGATAAAACTTTACGCCAAAAGAAAGTCCACCATCGGTCACGCTTTTCTTCCAGATAGTTATTTGCAAATGGAGTTGGAAGCCTCATTCATGTATGAGGATACTCCAGACCAAGCCAAAGCCATTGCTGCTGTAAAACAAGACATGGAATCTCCCGCACCGATGGATCGTTTGGTATGCGGTGATGTCGGATTTGGAAAAACGGAGGTCGCGATGCGTGCGGCTTTCAAAGCCGCCACCGATGGAAAGCAAGTAGCAGTGTTGGTTCCAACCACCATTCTTGCTTTGCAACACTACAAAAGTTTTGCTGCGCGATTCCGTGATTTCCCTGTTAATGTAGATCACATCAGCAGATTTAAATCAGCCAAAGAGAAGAAAGCAACGTTGGAGAAATTGGCCAAGGGACAAGTAGATATTCTCATTGGCACGCACTCGTTGGTTGGCAAAGATGTCAAATTCAAGGACCTTGGGTTGATGATCATCGATGAAGAACAAAAATTTGGCGTTGCTGCAAAAGACAAATTAAAAACGATGAAAGCCAATGTCGACGCATTGACTTTAACAGCAACTCCCATTCCCAGAACCCTTCAATTTTCGTTGATGGGTGCCAGAGATTTGAGCATCATCCAAACCGCACCACCCAATCGTCATCCCATCCATACACAACTCATCACGATGGATGAAGATGCCATCAGAGATGCCATCAGTTACGAAGTACAAAGAGGTGGACAGGTGTTTTTCATCAACAACAGAATACAAAACCTACAAGAAGTTGCGGGAATGATTCAAAGACTTTGTCCTGATGTTCGCATTGGTATTGGGCATGGTCAAATGAAAGGCGAACAATTGGAAGAAGTAATGAACCAATTCATTGAAGGTGCATTTGATGTGCTTGTTTCCACATCCATCGTTGAAAGTGGAATTGATATCTCCAACGCCAATACCATCATCATCAACAACGCACATCAATTTGGGATGAGTGATCTCCATCAATTGCGGGGACGTGTTGGTCGAAACAACAAAAGAGCATTTTGCTACCTCATCTCTCCGCCCATCCACCTCATGCCTGATGATACAAGAAAAAGATTAACCGCCATTGAGCAATTCAGTGACCTCGGGAGTGGTTTACACATTGCCATGCGCGACTTGGACATCCGAGGTGCTGGAGATTTATTGGGCGGTGACCAAAGTGGTTTCATCAACGAAATGGGATTGGAGACCTACCAAAAAATTCTTGCTGAAGCTTTAGAAGAAATCAAACAAGAACATTTCCAAGACCTTTACCAAGAAGAACTCAACCGCGATTCCAAATTTGTCAAAGAAACCAATTTGGAAACAGACATGGAGCTCTTTATCCCTGATGATTACGTTGGTGACATCAGAGAGCGTATCGCACTCTACAAAGCTCTGGACGACCTAGAAAATGAAGGGCAAATGGAGAAATTCATCAAAGATTTGATTGATAGATTTGGCCCAATTCCTCAGCCTACATTGGCTTTGATAGATACCATGCGCATCAGATGGACAGCCAACGCGTTAGGAATGGAGAAATTAGTCATGAAGTCCGGAAAGATGATTGCTTACTTCATATCCAAACAAGATTCTCCTTTCTACCAAAGTGACGTGTTCACCCGAATTCTCGATTTCTTGAAAAAATACAGCCATGAAGTGAAGATGTACGAGAAGGACAATACACTGCGCATGAGTTTTCAAAACATCAACAATGTGCATATTGCCTTGCAATGGCTGCAGCGCATTTGATGGACCTTTTTGATGTAAATTAGCAAAAAAAAGATGATCGTCATTACAGGAGCTGCTGGCTTTATTGCATCCGCTTTGGTGGGAAGACTCAATGAACTGAGGTATTTTGATTTGGTCTTGGTGGATGATTTTTCGAGAGAAAACAGAAAAATCAATTATCAAGAAAAAAAATATCGTTGTTTGGTGGAGAGAAGTACCTTCCCGGAATGGTTGGACGCCAATGAAAACCAAGTCGATTTCATCTTTCACTTGGGCGCTAGAACAGACACTACAGAATTCAACAAAGCCATCTTTGACGAACTGAACGAACAATACTCCCAGACCATTTGGAACAAGTGCGTGGAATATGCCATTCCCTTGGTATACGCATCTTCAGCAGCTACATATGGTGACGGAAGTTTAGGATACAATGATGAACACAACATCATCTCACAACTAAAACCCTTGAACCCATACGGAGATTCAAAAAATAATTTTGACCTCTGGGTGTTGCAACAAAAGACAACGCCTTTCTTTTGGGCGGGTTTAAAATTTTTCAATGTATACGGACCCAATGAATACCACAAAGGACGCATGGCTTCCGTGGTGTGGCACAGCTACAATCAAATCCTGAACAATGGTGAGATGAAGTTGTTTCGTTCACACAACCCCAACTATACCGATGGTGGCCAAATGAGAGATTTTGTTTATGTGAAAGATGTAGCCAATGTTTGTGTTTGGTTGATGGAAAGCAGAAAGAAATCAGGCATCTTCAATTTGGGAAGTGGAAAGGCCAGAACGTTTTTGGACTTGACCAAAAACACTTTCAAAGCCATGGGCAAAGAAGAAAACATTTCTTTTATCGACACCCCAATTGATATCAGAGACAAATACCAATATTTCACCGAGGCCAATATGGGTAAACTTTTGGAATCCGGGTATCCACATCCTTTCCATACCTTGGAAGAAGGAGTTACCGATTACGTTCAAAACTATCTATTACAAAACTTGAAAATTTACTAGCATGTCAAAAATTATTTACGTCACCAGAAGAGAAAGATTCAACGCAGCGCACAAACTGTGGCACGAGGAATGGAGCGCCGAGAAAAATTTAGAAGTCTTTGGAAAATGTTCCAATCCCAATTGGCATGGACACAACTATGAATTGTTTGTTACCATTAAAGGTCCAATCAATGAAGAGACAGGTTTTTGCATGGACCTCAAAGTACTTAGTACCATCATTAAATCCAAGGTAACCGATGTTATCGATCACAGAAATTTGAACTTGGATATTCCATGGATGGCGGGCATTAAAACCTCTACTGAAAATCTAGCTGTCGTTATTTGGGAAAGAATTGAGCAAGAGATCAAGGAGGCAGGATGCCAATTGCATTGTGTCAAACTGTACGAAACAGAAAATAATTTCGTGGAATACTATGGCGGAGAATAACATTGAATCTGCAGTTAGAACGATCCTTGAAAACATTGGTGAAGATCCCAACAGAGAGGGCTTGCTAAAAACACCTGAGCGTGTTTCCAAAGCCTATGAATTTCTGACCCAAGGATATCACCAAGACGCCAAAGAAGTTTTAGAATCAGCCTTGTTCGCTGAAACTTATTCAGAAATGGTATTGGTCAAAGACATTGAAGTATATTCATTGTGCGAGCACCACTTGTTACCTTTCTTTGGAAAGGCGCACATCGCATACATCCCCAATGGCACCATTGTGGGCTTGAGTAAAATTCCACGTGTGGTAGATGTCTACTCCAGAAGACTTCAGGTTCAAGAACGATTGACCATTGAGATTCGCGATTGTATTCAAGAAACGTTGAAACCATTGGGAGTTGCTGTTGTAATGGAATGTCAGCACTTGTGCATGCAAATGAGAGGCGTAAATAAACAAAATTCGTTAACAACCACCTCTGCATTCAGCGGAGCCTTCCTAGAAGATGATAAAAGTCGAAAAGAATTTATACATTTGATTGCAAACAAATTGAAGTAATATGAATACACCAGATTTTCAAAGAGATTTCTCTATCGATGAAGTAAGTTCATCCAGTGTAAAAGCTTTCATGAACCGCGTATTTGGTTTGATGTCTTTGGCATTGATCATTTCGGGAATTACCGCTTTTCAATTTTCAGAAACCATGTTGTCCATGCTCAGCAGCGGTGGCTCCATGATGATTTACGCGCTGATGTTTGCCCCATTCATTTTCATCTTGGTGATGAACTTTGGTTTCAACAAACTCAGCCCAATGGCGCTAACCGTAACCTTCGCAGCCTTTGCGGTGGTGATGGGTATGAGCCTTTCTACCATCTTCTTGGTATACTCGTTAGGAACCATCGCCAAAGTGTTCTTCATCACCGCGGGTCTATTTGGAACCATGGCAGTTTTGGGCTACACCACTCAAACGGATTTAACCAAAATGGGAACATTCCTTATGATGGCCTTGTTTGGGATGATCATTGCGACAGTGGTCAATTGGTTCATGCACAGTGAGCAGTTGGATTACATCATCAGCTGCGTGGGCGTTTTGGTCTTCACCGGCCTTACGGCTTATGATGTTCAACGCCTCAAAAGAATTGGAATGGGCGTTGAATACGGAACGGCCGCTGCTTCTAAATTGGCTGTGATGGGTGCATTGAGTTTGTACTTGGATTTTATCAATCTGTTTTTGTACCTATTGCGCATTTTTGGCAATAGCCGCGACTAATATTCGAGATTAGATTTTAAAAGCCCGCCACTAGGCGGGTTTTTGTTATCATGGAAGATTTCTTCATACACCTACCAGCCTCTGCAGAAAGAGGCAATGGCTGCAAAGCTTGGGGCATCCAATCGGAGTTTGTCCTTACCTTTCCTTTATCAGCTGATGGTTGGGAAAAAGCACAATCTTGGCTGGACCAAGAGAAAGGCAACTGCATTTTTTCTTTGCTCAGTTATGAGGCCGGATTTCAGCATTTGGATGTTGAACTAAAAAACAACCCCATACAACCAGCTCTGCTTTTTATTGTTCCCAAATCCATAGAGTGGTTCGCGGAAAATGAAAACAACATTGAAAACAACAAACTACAATCTCTCCCGTTCAGTCCAGTTGAAAATGAAGAATCTTATTACCAAAAACTAAATACGATCAAAGCGCATTTGATGCGCGGTGATTACTATGAAACCAACTATTGTACACAACTCATAGCTGAGGTCTCAGAACTGAATCCCTATCAGCATTGGCTGAAATTGTTTCAATCCAATCCTGCTCCTCATGCCGCCTATGCCCAATGGAAAGCGCATCACCTGATGTGTCTTTCGCCGGAACGATTCATTCAAAAAAAAGGTGAGACCTTGATCTCCCAGCCCATCAAAGGAACCATCAAAAAGGGCAGTACACCAGATGAAGATCAAATTTTAAAAAATCAATTAACCCATTCCGTAAAAGACAATACTGAGAACACCATGATCGTTGATTTGGTTAGAAATGACCTCAGTAAAATAGCTCAGAAGGGAAGTGTAAAAGTTGCTGAACTAGCACACATTTATTCCTTCCCAAAACTGCACCACCTCGTATCTACAGTCCAATGTCAAACCAAACCTAGCATCAACTTCACATCCATCATGGCCGCAATGTTCCCAATGGGTTCCATGACAGGTGTGCCCAAGAAAAATGCAGTGAATTCCATGCATGAGTTAGAAACCAACCCCAGAGGATGGTACAGTGGAACGCTGGGCATCATCTTACCCAATGGAGATTTTGATTTCAACGTGATCATCAGGAGCATTTATTGGAACAGAAATACGCAACAAGCTTCTATTGGTATCGGAGGAGCCATTACCTTGCACTCCAACTTCAAAGAAGAGTACCAAGAGTGTTGGTTGAAAGCACAAAGTTTAATCAATCCCTAAGCGAAAGTGAATCTGGTCCACGAAATAAAATCCAATTTCAATTCTTTCTTTCGAGAGGGAAGCCGATTTATTCTCGGTGTTAGCGGAGGAAAAGACAGCATGCTGCTGGCCAATCTCATGCTGGAAGCTCATATCCCCTTCCATATTGCCCATGTCAATTACCAATTAAGAGGCGAGGAAAGCGATAAAGACCAAGCCTTCATCGAAGCATGGGGGCAACAACACAATGTAATTGTTCATTGTATCAAAGTACAATATACAGAAAACGAAAAAAACATTCAAGCCTGGGCAAGATCAAAAAGAAGAGATTATTTTGAAGTGCTTCTTCATCAGGAAAAAGCATCAGCCATCATCCTGGCCCATCATGTCAATGACCTTTGGGAAACCCATTGGCTCAAGCTATTGCGTTTTCAGGTGGAAGGAAACTCTGGAATGTTGCCTTGGATTCCACCGTACTATAGACCGTTGCTCTACACCCCAAAATCCATCATTGATGAGGAGGTGAAGACAAGGAATATGGCATTCAGAGAAGATGAATCCAACCTGTCGATCAAATACAACCGAAACTTTTTAAGACACCAAATCATTCCTGAAATCAATCAGCGATTTGGAATCAGTGAAGAGGCCATTGTTGAATTCAATCAACGCAAATCAGACAAAGAAGCTTGGAACTATTATCTGATGCACACTTTCCTGAATGAAGTTGTAACCAATAACAATGACATTCAAACTTTTGATTGTAAAAAAACACCATCCTTTTTACCACTTTCAACGCCATTGTTTCACTGGCTCACCCCCTTGGGATTCAGTCCAGATCAAATCAGTGCCATTTCCAATTGGGAAGGGATGGAGAATGGTAAAAAAATAGAGAGTCCAAGCCATATCCTTTGGAAAGAAAACAATACATTTAAAGTGAGCTTGCTCAACGAAGAGGTTCCTGAAACCTATGAAATTCATAGCCCATTCTTCCTAGACCTTTGTGCTTGGCAAGGAAAAAAAAACAAATTACCCAATCCTGAGTGGTATGGTAATAAAACACATCTTCAATTGGATTTAAGTAAAATTGAATTTCCCTGTACCATCAGACCCTGGCGAAATGGCGAAAAGTTTCAACCCTTTGGTATGTCCGGACATGTACTTATTTCTGATTACCTGAATCAAAAAGGAATTGCTGCTGCATTGAAATCCAAAATTGTTGTCCTAGAAAGCAACAATAAAATCGCTGCTATCTTGGGAATTGAAGTGGCCAATTGGTGCAGAATAGAACCACACACCCAGGGCGTTTGGCTTATTCACCCGTTTCCTGGACAATCAACGGAATAACTTTTTCCAAAATAGACATTCCAAAACCCTTTGAATAAAGGTGACGCATCAACTTCATCCGCTGTTGGTTTTTTACACCCTTGTGTCCAATCTGCTTCCATTTCCGCTTGCCTGCAATCAAGGCTTGTTCTTCCTCATCCTCTTTGGGTAAATCTCTCAAAACCGCATCAATCAAGGGTTTTGAAATACCTTTTCGCCGCAAACCTTGTTTTATTTTGGAGGCTCCCCATTGCCGAAAAGCAACATGGTCATGCACGTACGCCCTAGCGTATCTCTCCTCATTGAGCAAATTCTCTGAAATCAATTCTGAAATCCATCCTTGCGCCACAAAATGGGGCACTTCCCAGCGCATCAATTTTTGCTGAACATCCTGATGACAGCGCTCAGCACGATCACAATAGGCCTTTATTTTAAGCCAATAAATCCCTTTTTCTTGAACCTTATCTGTCATCGTAAAAAAAACAAATTTATGGCGCTACTTTGCTATTTTTGTCCAACTTAGAAAAAAGTGATGAAAGTAGAATTGATAGAACAACTTACAGCTGCATTGCAGAATGAAGAAATCATGACTGTGCGTGACACTGTAAGCGGCATTCGCAAACAATGGAAGTCAGAAACCATCAAAGAACGCCAATTGCAACTGGAAGCATTCAAAGCTTCCGCTCCTGAGGAGAACGTAGAGTTCATCTACATCCCCCATGAACTGGAAACCAAATTCCAAGAACTCTGCAAGGTCTATGAAGACCGCATTGAAGAAGCTGGAAAAAAATTGGCTGCCGAACGTCAAAAAAATTACGAACAGAAAAAAGCAGTTCTTGATGATTTTCAAAAACTCATTCAAGAGGAAGAAAATGTCGGAAAGGCATTCGAATGGCACAAAGGCATTCGTGAAAGATGGGATGCCATCGGCGATGTCCCTGGTGACAAGTACCCTGAAATCCAAGAGAAGTGGCAGAGCCTCAATCACGCTTTTTTCTACAACATCAACATCTACAAAGAACTTCAGGCGCATGACTTAAAAGTCAACCAACGCCGCAAGGAAGAACTCATCGAAGATGCCAAAGCTTTAGAGACCGTCGAGAGCATTAAGGATCTTGAGATATTGGTCAAAAAACTACAACGTGAATTCATTGAAGTAGGTCCATCTCCAAGAGAAACCTTCAAGGAAACGGGTGATACTTTCTTTGGAATACTAAGAGAAGCGCAAAACAAAATCCAAGCACACTATGATGCCGTTCAGCAAGAAGCGGATGCGCATTTGGCTGCCAAAAAAGCACTAATCGAGAAAACCAAAGAAATCTTGGCTATGGATTTCACGCAACCCAATGCTTGGAACAAATGGACAGATGAAATCATTAAGTTGCAAGATGAGTGGAAAACCATCGGATGGACACGCAAAAAGGACAATGAAGATACTTGGTTAGAATTCCGCGGTTTGTGTGATGCCTTTTTTGAGAAAAGAAAAAATTATTTCGAAGAGCGCAAAGCGGTTCAAAGAGAGAACCAAAAGAAAAAGGAAGAGATTATCGCCAAAGCCAAGGAACTAGTAGACAGCACCGATTGGAAAAAAACAACGGAAGCCTTGAAGCAGATGCAAGAGTCGTGGAAAGCCATTGGCAATGCAGATCCCAAGGAAGAGAACAAATTGTGGCAACGCTTCCGTTCTTCATGCGATTCATTCTTTGCCAAAAAGAAAGAGCACTTTGGTGAGATGGCCGGACAACAAGAAGAAAATTTGCGTTTAAAGACAACCTTATTGGAAGAAATTGAACAATACGAATTATCAGGAAACAAAGGCCAAGATTTGGGATTCTTGAAAGAATTTTCTGAAAGATGGAGAGGTGTTGGTCACATCCCAAAAGACAACATGGCTGAGGTGAGCAAGCGCTATAACGACGCATTGGATAAACTTTATGGCGGTGTTAATGCCAACAGACAAGAAAAGGAAATCACGCACTACAAGAGCCGCGTCCAAAACATCAAAACGCAAGGCAATCCAAACGGATTAAAGCGTGAGAAATCAATTTTGCAAGACAAGATTGACCGCTTATTGATCCAAAACAAACAATACGAGAACAACATGGGTATCTTCACGGGTAAAGGTGCAGAATCTATGAGAAAGGAAATTGAGAAAAAAATCAAACTCAACTTGACCGAAATTGAAGATATCAAGGCCAAGATGAAATTGCTCACGGAAGAAAACAACTAGATGAATGTGCGATGCCCCACCCTAACGATGTTCGGGAGGGTCGGGCTGTCCGCTGGAGCTTTAATCCAATCTGCAACCTAGGTTTCTATTGCGACATCACTCCTCCCGAGCTGGCGAAAATTTTTTAGAAAGAGAAAGCAAAAACGAAAAACTAACCTATTCCTTCATCCCATCATCCCTTCATCTCCTTCACTTCGTCACACAAACCAACTCAATCTTCTTAGAAGGTTTAACAACCAATGGTACTTTCTCCAAAACAGTATCGGCTTCTTCCAATCCCCAAGCATCAATATCACTCAAACCTTGCTCCTTTAGCCACTCATAGCCAGAGGTAACAAAGTTCTCTTTCACGCTCAAATCATTGTCGGCTGACAAATATTTCTCCAATACAACAAACTTCACGTCCAAATTGGAGTTGTAATCTTGGTAGGGCTCAGGCTTCTTGGAAATATCATAGGTATTTCGTTTGACCATATCGTCCAAAATACACTTGAAGAAATTGTTTACCTTGGCAGGTACACGGAATCCCAAACGAATATTGACCTTGATGATCAAATCATTTTCCACCTCATCCACTTCATACTCCTTGGTATAGGGCTCGTTGGTGCGATCCACATGCACAAACCAATACACATCAGCGCGCTTGGGCGTTTTGGACAAAATACTGTCGATGATTTTATTCTCAATCTGATGTCGGTGATTGGCCTTGGTCAAGAAAACCAAATGCGTCGCATACTTCGGAATTCTTGTATCAGAAGACAATTGTTTCAATACACCAACATGGTCATCCAAATCCACAAACAACAAGAATGAATTGCTCAACTGACGGTAGGTATAGGTAATCCACATCACATGCAGAATAATGATATAGATTATCAACATCATCCAAGCTTCTTTCAATTTTAAGATGTTGGCAAAGAAGAAAGAGAACTCAACCGCAAAGAAAATTCCCACAGTAATGGCCACCAACCACTTGGGCCAACGTCGCTTGTAAATCAAATAAAAACTCAACAACAATGTGGTCATCAACATGGCAATTGTAATGAAAAAACCATACGCCGCCTCCATGTGTTTGGACTCACGGAAGTACAACATGACGCCCATACAACCAGCCCACAACAACCAGTTCACACTAGGGATGTACAATTGACCTTTCAACTCTGTAGGAAACTTGACACCCACCCTGGGCCAAAAGTTCAAGTTCATCGCCTCACTCACTAAAGTAAAAGACCCTGAAATCAATGCCTGACTGGCGATGATGGCTGCCATGGTAGCGATAACAATGCCCGGTAACAAAAACCAATCGGGCATGATGGCATAAAAAGGGTTGACATCATTCAAACTTTGTTGTTGCATGATCCATGCCGCCTGACCCATGTAATTCAGCACCAAAGCAACTTTCACAAAAATCCAACTCACCCGAATATTCTCTCGTCCACAATGGCCCAAATCACTGTACAACGCCTCAGCGCCCGTAGTGCAAAGGAATACCGCTCCCAACAACCAAAAACCTTTGGGGTATTGCGTTAAAAGTTCAATGGCAAACTTGGGATTGATGGCATTCAGAACTTCTGGATGATTGATGACCTGGGAAATACCCAAAACGGCTAACATACTGAACCAAACCAGCATAATCGGGCCAAACGCTGCACCAACCAATTTGGTTCCATAACGTTGAATCACAAAAATTAGGGTAAGGATGACCAATACAATGGGCAAAACCGGAACGGAATCATTGTAAACTGAGACCCCTTCCACGGCAGATGCTACGGAAATCGGCGGAGTGATAATTCCGTCACACAAGAGGGTAGCCGCACCAATCATCGCCGGCCAAAAAAGCCATTTGCCTTTTCTTTTCACCAATGAGAAAAGTGAAAAAATTCCACCTTCACCATTGTTGTCTGCGCGCAGTGTCAGAAAAATATATTTGAAAGTAGTTTGAATCGTCAGCGTCCAAAAAATACACGAGACACCGCCATAAACCAACACCTCAGTGATGGGACGATCTTGAATAATGGAGCGCAAAACGTACAATGGAGAAGTCCCGATGTCTCCGAAAATGATTCCGAGGGTAACCAACACGCCGGCGGCGCTTAGTTTATGAGTATTTGAGGCCATGGTTAAATTGTGAGACAAATGTAGTAGGACTTGGCGCTCATTATTCACATCACAACAAAAAAAACAATGTCTAATGTTATTAACCAATGCCTTTTCAAATTAATTGTCCTGAAACCTTTGAAACAAAAAGCAAGTCTTATATTTGATAGACCTTAAATCAAATTATGTTGAGATTACTCACTTTTACATTATTGTCTTTGTGTACAACCGCGTCTCTGATGGCACAAGTTCTTGGCAATCCGATATATTCTGAAACATTTGAAAACGGATTACCCACAGATTGGAGCAATGAAGGCGCAACTGCTCTGGCCAGATGGGAATACCGAGGACCTAACACAACGCCCAGCAATGCGGTTTGTTCAAGAGGTTCTTGCGGCGCCGGAACCATTCCGCTCAATTCTCAAACGCTCGCCAATGGTTTCATGATTTTTGATTCCAATTATTGGGATGATAACGATACACAATGCGGGGGATTGGGCACAGGTCAGGATCCAGCCCCTCACAACGCTTGGCTATCTTCAGGCTCCATCAATCTCTCCGGGGTTTCCAGTGTATACATCACCTACCAACATCAACTGCGTTCTTATAACGCAACCATCAAAGTCCTAATATCCAACAATGGAGGAGATACCTGGAATGAGGTCACCTCACTTACCCAAACAGGAACCATCAATACTCCCAACGTTCAATGGAAAACCGCTAACATTTCAGCATGGGCTGCCAACCAATCCAACGTAAAAATCAAATTCCAATTTCAAGGCACTTATTATCATTGGTGCATTGATGATATTCACTTGTACATTCCAAGCTTCAACAACCTAGAAATTACAAATACCCAATTCACCAACTACAACGAAACAAATGCACCTTACACAAACTTGATGTACGATATTTATCCAACATTCATGTCCCCAACTGTACTTCCCAACGCTACCGTTACCAACTTGGGAACAAATGTGCAGAATAATGTTGTCGTCAATTGTAAAGTCAATGATGTCGTTTCAAATACAAATATTTACAACCAATCCACCAACCCCGTCAATTTACAAAGTGGCCAATCAATAAATGTATTCACCTCTTCACTCAGTATCAGCGCCAATCCCACAAATTACGAAGTAACTTTTAATGTCTCTCAAACAGAAACGGATGAGAATCCCAGCAACAACAGGGATACGCTTGATTTTTCCATTCACCCTTATCGCCTGGCTTTAGACGAAGGAATAACAGACAATATTTATAATGTCAATTCCATCTACCCCAATTCAACTACTTCACAAATTGGCACATTATTCCCCATCCCTTTTAACACCACTAAGAGCATACACTCGATTGAGGTAGCCATTGGAGCAGGAACATTACCTGGAACTGTGATTCAAGGTTTTCTTTACATCCCAACCATGGATTCTATCCTGGCTACCACGGAAACATACACAGTAAATCTTGCAGACATCAACCAAATTGGAGATGGAAAATTTATAACTCTCCCGCTCACAACTCCTCTTCCCATCAATGCAGCCACCTTGGATTACCCCAGCATTTTGCTCGATACCA
Source organism: Chryseobacterium gleum (assembly GCA_945878635.1). Lineage (GTDB taxonomy): Bacteria > Bacteroidota > Bacteroidia > Flavobacteriales_D > Sanyastnellaceae > CAMCTV01. Next base: position 30,654 of record CAMCTV010000010.1, read on the forward strand.
TTACCTATGAAACCATAGCAAATCCATACAACGGAATCATAGCTGCAATGGTTAGAAATCAGAATACCGGATCTCCACTCTACGTTGGACGGAGCGGCCGTGCACCAGAGGGAACTACTTACCTTCACTACCCAGATGAAAACGACTTGTATTTTCTGTTGCGCATTCCTATGGTTCGCCTCAAATTGTTCAATACCAATACCACTTCTGGATGCACTGACCCGCTGGCCATGAACTATGATGCATCAGCTGCAAATGATGATGAATCTTGCGATTACCCCGGTTGTACCCAAGACCAATATGATAACTACGATCCAGATGCCAATTGGGACGATGGATCATGCGGTTACGAAGGCTGTATGGATCCTGTTGCGGACAACTATAATCCCAACGCCACTATCATGGTTCCATGCGAGTACATCGGCTGCACCAATCCCAATGCAGACAACTATGACCCAACGGCAACTTCAGATGATGGAACTTGTTCATTTACGGGATGCATGGATCCAACAGCTGACAACTTTGACCCCTCAGCCACTGCAGATGATGGCAATTGCATATACCTCGGATGCACCAATCCCATCGCCTCCAATTATGACCCCACCGCCAACCAAGACAATGGGTCTTGCATTATATACGGCTGTACCAATGTCAATGCAGACAATTACAATGCCACTGCCAACACCGATGACGGAACCTGTATCATCACTGGATGCACCAATCCAAATGCCGACAACTTTGACCTTACTGCAAACACTGATGATGGGTCTTGTTTCATATCAGGATGCATCGACCCAATTGCATTTAATTACAACGCAAATGCAACCATAGACAATGGAAGCTGCTTGTATCAAGGTTGTACTGATTCACAAGCAAGCAACTTTGACCCCAATGCAGATATCAATGACGGCTCATGCATTTATCCGGGCTGCACTGACCCCAATGCCGACAATTATGACCCCAACGCCAATCAAAATGACGGCTCGTGCTTTTACATGGGCTGCATGGACCCTGCTGCAGACAACTACGACGCTCAAGCCACCATCGACGACAACTCTTGTCTTTACTACGGATGTACTGACCCTTTGGCTTTGAACTTTGAAACCACGGCCAATTTCAATGACGGATCCTGCGTATTTCTGACAGCCAATATATTCTCTGCAGATTTAGATGGTTGTGCGCCTTTTACCATCAATGTCATCAACCAAACCCTAGCCTATCCTGAGAGCGAATGTTTCTTTATCATTTCCACCGGTGATACCCTAAGTGGATGTGTACCCAACTTCAATTTCACCTTCGATGAACCTGGCACTTATTCCATCACCTACAATTACTACTATGATGGTTTTCTGTCCAGCTACACCTTAGAAAACATTGTAGTGCACCCGCTTCCAACAACACCTGTTTTGACTTACAATACAACAACAGGAATTCTCAATACAACCGGAAATGGCCCTGGATTAAGTATCCATTGGTTCATCGATAGCAACGCCATCAATTACAGCACCACCAATCCCAATTTTAACAACCAAAACAACAACGCCTTTTACAACGGCTACTTCACCACCACCATCACAAATAACAGTACTGGCTGCGTTTCTGAATCGGAGCCTTTGCTCGTCATTCAACCCAAATTCAGCATCACAGACAATACTACCTGCATGGACGATGCTGCAGGCATCCAACTTTTCCCAATCAATTTGTCCAATACCACCTGCACCGTCAATTGGGGGGATGGCGTTTCTGAAAGTATCTCATCCGCAGAATCACACAACTACAGCAACAGTGGTCTGTTTGACATCACCGTAACCTGCACCAATAATGGCACCGAAGGGTTTTACACCCTTCCAATTGAAATTCTTCCCATTCCCAACACCCCTGTTGTATCATACAACAACGGACTATTGACAATGGATAATTTCACTTCCGGTGAGAATTTGTTTTGGCAAATAGAAAACATCAATATTCCCAATTCCAACAGTCCTGCATTTCAAACCTTCATCAACAACAACTACCAAAACGGAACATATAATCTTTTGGCTACCAATAATCAAGGATGCAACTCTATTTCAGGTGATTTCTATGTCATTCAACCTTATTTCAACATTGCTCAGAATGAAGGCTGTCAAAATGAAAACATTGTATTTAATAACAACACCAACCTTTACCAAAGTACTTATTGCGAATGGACTTGGGGGGATGGAACTTTTGCCAGTGATTTTTATGACAGCCATTCCTATGGTGCGCCGCAAGATTACACGGTTACGCTAACTTGTAACTACGCCAACACCAGTATGAGCTACAGTCAAAACATCACCATTCATCCCAGACCAAACATACCAACCATATCTTACGAGATTCCCTCAGCACAGGTAACCAATTTTAATCTAGCGAACAATTACCAGTGGTCATTGAACAACACCAACATTTCGAACAGCAACACCCAATACCAGAATATTTACAATGGCATTAATTACAACTCTGGTTGGTATCAAGTAACCGCCACCAATGTTTTCAATTGCCAATCGCAAAGCAACCCATTGTATATTCTTCAGCCTTTGTTTGCTTTTGAAAATGACCAAGCCTGTTCTGGACAAAGCTTGAATCTAATCAATCAATCTGATCTCGACAACCTCACATGCCAGGTATATTGGGGTGATGGAAGTTCAGAGTTGATCAATCAAGATCCCATCTCACATACCTACAACAATATTGGTGACTATATGACCGCTATTAACTGTTACAATAGCAATGGAGTAGGATACTACACTTTGCCGTATTCCATCTACCCAACACCAACCCTTCCATACATCGTTTACAATGCTCCATTTGTTCAATGCCTGAATTGCAACAACAACCTCTCATTGGATTGGTACTTGGACAATGCCTTGTTGCCCGAGACTTCAAGTAACAACAACATCGTCAACAATGGCATTACCAATAATGGTCCATATTCTTTGACTGTGACCAATAATTTTGGATGTCAAAACCAATCCGATACACTTTGGATAATCGTACCCCATTTTGTTTTAGACAACAACAGCGGCTGTGAAGGCACTTCCATTACAGTGACTCCGCAAACCGATGGAATGGATTGGCTCAACTGCAGCATCAATTGGGGGGATGGATTCACAGAGCCCATTGACGTGTCCAACTTAACCCACCTTTACAACAACCCATACAGCGGACCAATCACTGTTTCATGTTTCTACAACAACAATATTGGCGTGAACAACCAAAGCGTAGACATCCATACCAATCCCAATCCCAACCTCGTTGAATCCAACAATATCATGATGTGTTCCAACTGCGAAAATGGTTGGACCGTTGATTGGACCATTGATAGCTTGAGCTATCCCAACTTTGACAACCTCTCCGCAGTATCTGCAGATTTGGGGCAATGGTATTACATCACAGTGACAGATGACAATGGATGCAGCGCTGCAGACTCGTTGCAAACAGATTACATTGCACCGCACGTAGATGAGACGGATATGGACTTTCAACTTTATCCAACACCGGCAGATGAAAACATGTTTTGGACCAGCGCATTCAAAGCAGACCATATTGAAATATACAACGCGAACGGAGATTGGGTTTGGGGAAAAGAAAATCCAAATGTGAATGAAGTCTTAAATGTATCCGTGTACAGCACGGGTTTGTATACATTTGTAATGCGTGCAGGCAACGAAACAAAAACGGCACGGTTCATGATAATGCACTAACGACAAAAAAATAACAATATGAAAAAAGCAATTTACCTTTTCGCATTCTTCGCTTTAGCGATGACATCAACAGAAGCTTTTGCACAACCAGCTAAAGCAAAAATCACAACGGTAGGCGGTCCAATGCTTACACCAGACAAAACAGAACACAATTTCGGAACCATCAAGAAAGCTTCTGACGGGAATTGTGTTTTCACCATTTACAATACCGGAGATCAGCCCTTGGAAATCACCAATTGCCAAGGATCTTGTGGTTGCACTACGCCGCAGTGTGATAAGAACGCCATCGCTCCTGGTGGATTTACAGAAATCAAAGTACACTATGACACCATGCGCATCGGACCATTTACCAAGACCGTTACTGTAATGTGGAATGGAACAGATGTGAAATCTACCGTATTGACAATCAAAGGAGAGGTCATCGAGTAAGGATGTTAATGGGGCGTTAATACCTTTAAGAAAGGAACAAACGCTGCCGATATTTGAAACAAGAATAAAAAAATACAATGAAAAAATTATTATTCACCTTAGCCGCAGTGGCCATTTCAGGATGGATCTTTGCGCAAACGCCTGTTGTTACAGGACCTGCCATTCAAGTAGACAAGGATGTGCACAATTATGGTAACGTACCTTACGGTGGAAACGGAACATGCGAGTTC
>CAMCTV010000011.1 GCA_945878635.1 Chryseobacterium gleum
ACACTGCTCAATCGATCTTGTTGAATGCTCAACTCATCGGCCTTTTCTGTTACCGCGTAGTAGTCTTCTTTGACAAATTCCTCACCATACAAAAACACACCATCTTGCACTTCAGGGACAAATCTTCCCCTGCGATCCACCAATGTCAACGATGCAATGCCATTCTGTTTGGCCACGCGGAAGTCATCGGCACCAAATGAAGGGGCGATGTGAACAATACCCGTTCCATCTTCAGTGGTTACAAAATCACCGATAATCACTTCAAAGGCTTTCCCTTCTGGTATAACAAAAGGCAACAATTGGTGGTAAGACTGGCCTGCCAATTCTTTTCCTTTGACTGTTTTTAATACAACATACGGCAATGTCTTATCCCCAGCTTTAAAATCTTCAAAAGCCATGGCTGCACCAGCCTCAGAGAAGTATTTTCCCATCAGGTTCTTGGCCAAAATCACGACCTGTGGCTGGGCGTTAAAAGGATTGCAGGTTTTTACAATACAATAATCAATCTCAGCTCCAACCGCCAAAGCAGTGTTGGAGGGCAAGGTCCATGGCGTTGTCGTCCATGCCAAAAAATACAAAGGCAATCCAGCACGAACATCGGCCATAAAGGCCTCGTCTTTGGCTTGAAACTGAGCAACCGCTGAGGTGTCTTTGACTTCTTTGTAGCAACCCGGTTGATTCAATTCATGCGAACTCAAACCCGTTCCGGCCGCAGGACTGTAGGGCTGAATGGTGAAACCTTTGTACAATAAATTCTTCTGAAAAAATTGTCCTAAAAGCCACCAAACGGTTTCGATGTACTTATTGTCATAAGTGATATAAGGGTCTTGCATGTCCACCCAATAGCCCATTTCACGGGTGAGGGACTCCCAGAGATCCGTGTATTTCATGACCTCCTTTCGGCAGGCCTTGTTGTAATCTTCAACGCTTATTTTGGTGCCGATGTCTTCTTTCTTGATGCCCAAGGTTTTTTCAACGGCCAATTCAATGGGTAAACCATGCGTATCCCATCCAGCCTTGCGTTGAACACGCTTGCCTTTTAAGGTTTGGTAGCGGCAAAAAACATCCTTGATGGCACGTGCCATGACGTGGTGAATCCCAGGAATACCGTTGGCAGACGGGGGGCCTTCAAAAAACACAAACGAATTGGACGGATCTTTCTCCTCCACACTTCTGCGGAAAACATCTTTCTCCTCCCAATGCGCCACTATTTCCTTGGCGATGGCGGGTAAGTTGATTCCTTTGACTTCACGGTATAGGTTTCCCATTTTTGGCTAGATTCAGTAAGCCTGCGAAGATAACAAAGGAAAGGCAACCTATCTTACACCTTGCTGATTTTGACCATATTGGTCATGCCTTGCTCATTGATGGGCATGGAAGCAATGTTGATGAGGTATTCGCCATCCTTTATAAAACCTTGTTTTTTCAGCTCGTAACGGATATCTGCAATGGTTTGGTCTGTGCTTACCATTTTGTCATAATAGAAAGCTTTTACACCCCAAACCAAATTCATTTGTGTTAAAATTCTCTTGTTGCCAGTGAAAACAAAAACATTGGCTTTGGGTCTCCAGCTGGAAACTTTGTAACCTGTATATCCTGAGAAAGACATGGCTACAATGGCTGCAGCGTGTGTACGTTGAGCCAAGCGACAAGCCGAGAAACATACGCTATCCGTAAGGAAACGCGACTCATCTGTCCCATCGGGTGCTTCTTCTTTGTGGTAAACATCCTCACAGAGCTCTGCTTGTTGCACAATATTGTTCATCATTTGGATGGCTTCCACTGGATATTTACCAACGGAAGATTCACCACTCAACATCACGGCATCTGCGCCATCGATAACTGCATTGGCCACATCTGTCACTTCAGCGCGGGTGGGGGTCATGCTGGTGATCATACTCTCCATCATTTGGGTAGCAACAATTACAGGCTTTGCATTTTCCACACATTTGCGCACAATCATCTTTTGCACCAATGGGACATTTTGAATGGGTATCTCCACACCCAAATCACCACGCGCAACCATTACAGCGTCAGTCTCAGCAATGATTTCATCAATCTGATCCACAGCTTCCGGCTTCTCAATCTTGGCTACTACTTTGGCATGCTTTCCACTCTCGTGAATTATGGCTTTTAATGCAACAACATCAGCCGCATTTCTGACAAAAGACAAACCAATCCAATCCACATCACAAGACAAAGCAAAGTGCAAATCTTCAATGTCTTTCTGAGACAATGAGGGCAAAGAAACCTTGGTGTTGGGCAGATTCAGACCTTTCTTAGAAGACAAAATACCACCTTGAATCACGCGGGCCATCACTTCTTTTTGGCCATCTGTTGATTCAATCATCATCACCAATTTTCCATCATCCAATAGAATGGTTTCACCGGCCTTGACATCGGCTGGAAATTCTTTGTAGTTGGTATAAATCACTTCACTGGTTCCAATTTGCTTCTCTGTTGTAATCTTTACCAACGCGCCAACGGACAAATCCACCCCATTGTTTTCCATTTCACCCACGCGCAATTTAGGACCCTGCAAATCAGCCAAGATGGCGGTATTTGTTCCCAACTCAGCATCAATGGACCTGATGTTCTGCACAACCTCCTCATGAATCTCATGTGCTCCGTGTGAAAAATTCAAACGAGCAACATCCAAACCGGCTTGGACCATGGCTTTTAAAACCTCACGACTGGACGACGCAGGTCCAATGGTGGCAACAATTTTTGTCTTTTTCATCTTCTGTCCGTCTGTGGGAAACAGGCTTGTATCAGCCGTTCCAATGTTTTTATTTTGGTTAACTCTATTTCTAACGCAGCAGCAACGCCTGGTATTGCTTTGATTTTTGGACCCCAAAGCGGGGCAATCGGCTCTCGCTCATGATCCAATTTTAAAATATAATCCCAACGCGCCCAATCTGGAATCAATGGACCATATGGCGATTTGTTCTCAAACAAATTTACTTCCATTTTTTCCTCATCACTGGTAAACATAAAACGTGTGTGCTGAGAAAAATCGTTGTCCCGTTGCGTGACTTTAATGTCTTGCATACGGCACAAATCCAACTTCAAATGGGTATTGAGCAACCAAGCCAAACGAACCTCCATCTCTGATGAGCTGATAACAATGAACTCCATCGCGGATTCACTATATCCCATTTCATCTAAGGTAGACATTGCTTTTTTACTTAGTGTACTTATTACACTTACAAAGGTAAGCGATAATTTTATAATCTAAACCAATTCCATGGTGAAACATTGGTTATCCTTTTTATCTTGGACAATGCGCACCGGGCGGGCCATGTATACAGCTTCATTCTGTTCCCAGTGTCCCGATGGGAAATCAAAAACGATGGGGATGTTCAGATCCTGAGCGTAGGATAAAAGAATTTCCTCGGCTGATCTGCCCCAGGAATTGTCTGTAGAAAAACCAAACGCCTTGGTGTTGTCTTTTATTTGGGTCAATCCACCCACCACAATTCCCTTGATGTCCTTCAGCAATCCCGCTCGCATCATCCCTTGCATCATTCGGTCCACATGGTACAACATCTCATCTACATCTTCGAGCAATAAAAAACATCCAGCTGTCTTGGGTTGAGAAGGAGAACCCAGCTGAGAATAGATGACACTGAGGTTTCCACCCACCAATGGGGCTTCTGTATCCTTCCAACCCCATGCATTGCCTTTCCACAATCTACTTTCCCAATGTCCCATCAATGCTCCTTTCAATTGGGACAATGCTAGCGGTGTGCAAGATGGAAATGAAATCGGCATGGTGCAGTGTATGGAGGACACGCCCAAATTGTTCCAACGGTTGTGCAACACAGTAACATCACTGTACCCACACAACCACTTGTTGCTTTTTAAGATAACATCATCAGGAATCGCATCCACTACCCTAACTGATCCGTAGCCTCCTCGCGCAATCAAAACCGCTTTGATTTCTGGATCAAGCAAACAATGCATCAATCCTTCAGTACGCTCTTGATCCGTTCCCGCCAATTGTCCATTCTGAAAAAAAACTTGCGGCATCACCACCGGAATCAATCCCCAACTCTCCAAAACTATTCGCGCAGGCTCCCATTGCTCTGCCGTTAACCAACGTGCAGTGGCACAAATGCCTATTCTATCTCCCTTCTTTAAAAAAGGTGGTTGTATCATTAGGCAACAATATTTCCTGGTTCTGCATTCCGATCTGGCACCAAGGCCGTCAATTGTCCTTGAGCATTTTCTGCCATGAGAATCATTCCCTGACTTTCCACTCCCTTGATTTCTCTTGGGGATAGGTTGACCAACATCAAAACAGTCTTGCCCAAAATATCTTCTGGTTTATAATGCTCCGCAATACCACTAATCACCGTGCGTTGATCAAAGCCAGTATCCACTTTCAACTTCAACAATTTCTTGGTTTTGGGCACTTGTTCCGCCTCAATAACCTTCACCATGCGTAAGTCCATTCCTTGAAATTGCTCAAAAGTGATGTTCTCCTTGGCTCCTTCCACCACTGCTTGACTTTGTGCCTTGGCTTGCTGCAACTTTTCTACTTGAACCGCAACTTGCTCGTCTGTGATTTTCTCAAACAAGATTCCCAAATTTCCGATGGTATGCCCGGGAGGAAGGAGAACTTTGCTCTCACCATCCTGCCAAGACCACTCAGGTGCATGTAAAGCTTGTTTCAACTTGGCTGCAGTAAATGGTAAAAATGGCTCTATGGCAATGGACAACTTGGCAATGATTTGGGCACATTGGAACATGATAAATGCTGTGCGCTCTGGATGGGTCTTTTGTAACTTCCAAGGCTCTGTCTCGGTTAAATATTTATTTCCCCAACGCGCCAATTGCATGGCTTCAGCCAATGCCTCTCTGAAACGAAACGATTCTATTTTCTCACCTACAGCGCGGAAACTCTGCTCCAATCCCAACAACACTTCCTTGTCCAACTCATCCGGCTCATAGGAAGTTATGTCTGGTAAAATTCCGTTGTAGTATTTGTTATTGAGTACAAAAACGCGATTAACCAAATTACCCAAGATATCTGCCAATTCATTGTTTATCCTGTCCTTGAAATCGGTCCAGGTAAACTCACTGTCCTTTTGTTCTGGCATGATAGAACAAAGTACATAGCGCATCTCGTCTTGCTTGCCAGGAAACTCTTCCATGTACTCATGCAACCAGACAGCCCAATTGCGTGAAGTGGAGATTTTATCTCCTTCCAAATTCATGAATTCATTGGCGGGTACGTTGTATGGAAGAACAAATTCGCCATGCGCCTTCAGGATAATTGGGAAAATGATACAATGAAAAACAATATTGTCTTTTCCGATAAAATGAATCAATCTGGAGTCGGGACTTTTCCAATAATCTTCCCAATTTTTTCCATTGGCATCTGCCCATACCTTGGTATTGGTGATATAACCAATGGGGGCATCCATCCATACATACAAAACCTTTCCGTCAGCACCTTCAACTGGCACGGGTACACCCCAGTCTAAGTCTCTGGTCATTGCTCTGCTTTGCAATCCGCCGTCAATCCAACTCATGCATTGACCCAATACATGGGCTTTCCACTCCTTGGTAACGTGGTGTTGCACACCATCCAACACCCCATCTTGAATAAAAGATTTGATCCATCCTTCATGGTTGGCCATTGGCAAGCACCAGTGTGACGTTTCTTTGAGCACGGGGGCGCTGCCTGTCAATGTCGACTTTGGATCGATTAATTCCAATGGACTTAGCGCGCTTCCGCATTTTTCACATTGATCGCCGTAAGCTCTGTCATTGCTGCATTTGGGACATGTGCCAGTGATGTATCTATCCGCCAAAAATTGTTTGGCTTCTGGATCATAATATTGTTGTGAGGCCTCTACTTCAAACATTCCTTTGTCCAAGAGTTGTTGAAATACACCTTGACTCATTTGATGATGCTCAGGAGCAGAAGTTCTGTGGTAAACATCGAACTGAATGCCGAAATCCGCAAAGGCTTGTTTCATCAGTTCATGGTAGTAATCAACGATTTCCTGCGGTTGCTTTCCATCTTTGCGCGCGCGCAAAGTAATGGCAGCGCCATGCTCATCCGAACCACAGATAAACACAGCGTCCTTTTGATTGGCTTTTAAATAACGAACATAAATATCCGCAGGGAGATACGCTCCTGCGATGTGACCAATGTGCAATGGGCCATTGGCATAAGGAAGGGCGGCAGTAATTAAAAATCGTTTGGGTTGATTCATGAGGCGAATTTACCGCACAGAAACGCTTGCCCAAACAGGAATATGATCACTTATTAGCCGTGCACTTTTCAAATCGTCGTAGCGTCGGGTAAAATCAACAGTCCCCTTTGAGGAAATCTGCAATTCTTTTTTCTCAAAATACATGTGGTCAAAAGGATTGGCCAGGTGATTGCCTTTTTTGTCTGGCTTCATTTTGATGGTGGTCTTGGTGTTGTTCAAGGCATCTTTAAAACCCTGTTCCATGAGCGCTTGACCACCATATTCTTGATTCCCTGCATTAAAATCACCCACCAAAATTAGATGATCTTCACTGTACCACTTTGGGAAATCTTTGAGCAACTCAATTTCTGCATTGGGGTACTTGCTTTGCGGAACTGCATGGAAACTGGCCACTGTAATTGTTTTTCCTGCCTTCTCAAATCGCGCTATAAAAGGCTCTCTATCCACGGCATCGGCGACGTTTACATCCAACCATGCTTTTCCTTTTAATTTCACCCTTGAAGGTTTCCATAAAAACGCATAACGTTCCACCCCTTTTCCTCCTGACGTTGGATTGCTCACCACATAATCCCATTTGCTTCCTTTTCTATTCAGTGCGTCCACCAATCTGGACACTGCCTGAGACCCACCAGGACCCGCCACTACTTCTTGAATTGCTATTACTTCGAAATCCTTGATTACCCGAACCATGGCGTCAATCTCACCATCATCTTTGGATTTTCCAAGGTTGGCAATGTTCCAAGACAACAATTTGATCTCCGCATTCGTGTTGTTTTCTACAGCAACTTCTGAATCATCAGAAACTGACTCGTCATCGGTCTGTATGGAATCAACATTTTCAACAGGAGAAAACCCTCCCGATTGATGCGTGCTGTTTGGAGAACCATTGTTGCCACATGAGACAACAAACAAAAATAATACAAGACCAAAAAATGATTTTAAGAAACCCATTGCGCTACAATTTCTGCTATTTGCACTGCATTGGTAGCTGCGCCCTTACGCAAATTGTCAGACACCACCCATGCATTGAGCGTAAAAGGATGGGTATCATCTCTTCGCAGCCTTCCTACAAAAACAGCATCATCATCATGAGCATGAATCAAAGGCATGGGATACAAAGCATCAGTGGGATTGTCCAATAATACAATACCTGGAAACTGAGACAAGGCTTCTCTTACTTTCTCCATATCAAACTCCCGATCAAAGGTAACATTGATGCTCTCGGAATGACCACCCATCACAGGCACACGAACTGCGGTGGCTGTCACTGCAATATTCTCATCACCCATGATTTTCTTGGTCTCCAAGATCATCTTCATCTCCTCCTTGGTGTATCCGTTCTCCATGAAAACATCAATTTGCGGAATCAAATTCATGTCAATGGGATAGCGATACACCATTTCACCCTCAATACCCTGACGCTCATTCATCAATTGATCTACAGCCTTTTTCCCTGTGCCCGTTACACTTTGATATGTGCTTACTATAACCCTCTTAATCCCATACAGTGCATATAAGGGTTGCAGAAACATGACCATTTGAATGGTTGAACAATTGGGGTTGGCGATGATTTTATCCTCTGGTGTTAAAACTGATCCGTTGACTTCTGGAACAACCAACTTCTTGGTAGGATCCATGCGCCAAGCACTGCTGTTGTCAATCACCGTGCACCCTATCTCAGCAAACTGGGGAGCCCACTCCAAACTGGTTGATCCACCTGCTGAAAAGAGTGCGATTTGAGGTCCCATGGTCAGTGCCTGCTGAGGTGTAACCACTGTATACGCTTTGTCTTGAAAAACAATTTTCGTTCCTGCTGATTTTTCAGTTGCTACGGGAATAAGCTCCGTTATTGGGAATTTTCTTTCCGCCAAAATCCGCAACATTTTGGTGCCAACCAAGCCTGTTGCGCCTACTACTGCCACTTTCATATATGCGCCTTATGTGTTTGTTTTTAGAACTACGAAGGTAAAATAGTTTCGCAGCATGAAAAGATTATTCACCCTTTTTATTTCGCTATTGTTTCACCTTGGCCATGGTCAATGGTTAGATTCATTTTCCGACAATTGGCCGTCGATAGGATGGAGCGGAGACCTTGATGAATTCGCCAACAACAGCAATCAGCAACTGCAATCCCATTTCAGTCAGCCTGGTTTTTTTCAATTGCACCATGACCTATCTGCTGAAGAAAACTACAATGAAATTTCCTGTTTTCTCCGTCAAAACTTTGCTGGGAGTAGCAATAATTTCGGTCGTCTTTTGATTTATGATCAAGGCACACCGGACAGTGTGGGTCACAACAACAATGCGGGGATCCGGGGTTGGGTCATTCAATGGGGCAATGCAGGAAGTACGGACTTGATTCAAATCTTTTGGAACGATGGCGTGTTATGGGAACCTCTGGTAGAAGTCTTCCCAATTGCCAATGGTGTTTATGGCCATTTTAAACTCGTTCAAGATTCGATGGTTCATTTTTACTTTCAAGACAACGACTCCATAGCGTTTTTTCCATTGTTCACTGCGCCCATTCCGCAAGGATTTCAACCCTCGCACCTTTGTATTCAATCCCAATGCACCAGTTCCAATGCGCTCAATTTTTATTGGGACGATTTTTATTTTGGGCCTCCCATCGTTCCGCAGCAACCCATGAATACCGGTAAAAGAAGCATTGTTATCAATGAAGTACTTCCCGACCCTGAACCCGCAACGCTGTCTGGCAAAAGTGAATTCATTGAACTTTACAACAACACCACAGATAGCATTTGGTTAAAGGATTGGACATTATACAATACAACAACAGCGCATCCATTGCCGGAGAGATTCATTAAGCCCCATGCATATATCGTTCTTTGTCAAGCGGATGACACTATATTCTATGAAGACAACAGATGGGGATTGGAAAGCTTTTCAGCATTGACCAATACCGGAGACAGCCTCACCTTATGCGCTCCTGATGGTAGCGTTGTTGATGTCTTTCAATACAACATGGAGACATATCAAAATGCAAACAAGACAGATGGTGGGTGGTCATTGGAACAGCGCAATCCTGATTTGCCGTGCTCTGGAAATTTCAATTGGTCCGCTTGCATCAGCAACAGTGGCGCAACACCGGGAAGACCCAATTCGATTTTAGATTCATCTTTTCAGGCCCCTCCTCCGCAGCTCACCGATTGGGGTTTGAGCGATGATCAGCGACTCTTTCTTTGGTCCAATCTACCCTGGGAGCAGGATAGTATGGTTATTCAACTAGATAATGAACTGCTCTCCATTCCTTGCCAATCATCCAGCGACAGCTTGATTCTTCAACTCCCTGAGTATGCAGAAAACGCTATTCTGAGCATTGATTCCATTTCCTTCTGCGCCAAATCCATTCCTGTTGAAATAGAAATGAATCTTCCCATCGTTGAAACGTTTTCAGGTCAAAAGATTTTACTCAATGAAGTGCTTTTCGACCCCAAGGAAGGTCAAAGCCCTTTTGTTGAACTATACAACAACAGTGATCAAAACATTGTATTGGATCAAGTTTGGATTGAAAACCAAAGTGGGACACTCTACGGTATTCAACGCCACCATCATTTTATTCGTGCTCATGACAGAATTGCTTTGACCGAAAATCCAATCCCTATTCAATGTTCGTCAGAAAATGTGCATCTGGTAAATCAACTTCCCTACATGACGATTGAAGAAGGTACCATTTATTTGGGCTATTCTTTCTACAAAATAGATACCTTGATTTACCAAGACAGCATGCACCATCCTTACCTCATCGATACAGAAGGAGTATCGCTGGAAAGGGTAGAAGGAGATTTGACCAAAGAAACTTGGCTATCTGCAAGTTCCGGCGAAGGAGGTCAAACGCCAGGTTGTCCCAATTCACAACAATGGAATTATGTATTGGACGAAATCCAATTTCAATGCACACCAGAATACTTCAGTCCCAATCAAGATGGATACCAAGACATCATTGCCTTTTCATATCAGGGCGAACATGCCGGTGTTGAAACCCAATTGAGGATCCTATCCAAAGATGGCTATGAAATGAAAACCATCTCTGCGAGGGATTGGCAAGGCCATCACGCCCAGTGGACTTGGGATGGAACGGACAATTTCAATGGCCTTTGTCCACCTGGACTTTACTATGCACTATTAGAAATATGGACAGGACAAAGCACACGTGCTCTCAAGACCATTAAATCCTTTGTACTTTCGCCATGAAACATGTATCTACACCAAACCCCTCGGTTGATTCGTGCATTGGGCACAGATTTTTTTTGGCGCATCCCGACCGAAAATAAAGAGGTTTTCTTGACTTTTGATGATGGGCCTACACCCATCATTACAGAAAAGGTGTTGGACCTATTGTCGCAATACCAAGCCAAGGCAACATTCTTTTGCATTGGCAAAAATGTAGACAATCATCCACAACTGTTTCAAAGAATTTTGGACGAGGGGCATCAAATAGGCAACCATACCCAAAACCATAAAAATGGCTGGAAGACTGGGTATGCACAGTATTTGCGGGATGTTCTCACTGCCAAAAAGAACAATCCTTCCACCTTGTTCAGACCGCCATATGGACAAATCAGTCGCACACAAACCAAAGCATTATTGAAGCATTATTCCATCATCATGTGGGATGTGCTCACCGGAGACTTTGATGCTTCCATGTCGGTTGAAACCTGCATTGATAAGGTGTTGCAACTCACCAAACCCGGCTCCATCATCGTATTTCACGACAGCCTCAAAGCCAGTCCCATCCTATTACAAACCCTTCCTGCGGTGTTAGATGCACTTAGTCAAAAAGGGTATCAATTTTCATCCATTCAACCACACCATGTACGTCGCTCCTAAAAAACACCTGGGTCAACACTTTTTGATCAACCCACAAATCGCCGCTGACATTGCCCATGCATTAACCGGTTTTGGAGGCTATAAAAAAATCCTAGAAATTGGACCAGGGACCGGAGCACTGACCCAACATCTATTGGCATTGCCTTATGAAACGCATGTTGTAGAAGTAGATCAGCAATCCATAGTGTATTTGCACTTGCATTATCCCCAACTGAAAAACCGCATCCATTCGGCTGACTTTCTCAGGATGAATTTGGAAGAGTTCTCTAAAGAGCCCATTGCTATCATTGGAAATTTTCCTTACAACATCTCGTCACAAATATTGTTTCATGTTTTGGATTTCAAAAACCACGTTCCAGAATTGGTAGGCATGTTTCAAAAAGAAGTTGCCCTTCGCGTGGCCAATGGGCCTGGCACAAAAGATTATGGCATTCTTAGCGTATTGATACAGGCATGGTACGATGTAGAGTATTTGTTCACTGTTCATGAAAATGAATTCAATCCGCCACCCAAAGTAAAAAGTGGAGTCATCCGCATGAAGCGAAAAGACAATACTTCATTGGGTTGTAACGAAGCACAATTTATTCAGTTGGTTAAATTGGCCTTTAATCAACGCAGAAAGACATTGCGCAACTCTATCAAAAGTCTCATTGCACACAAAAATTGGGAACATGAAATTCTCCAGAAACGACCAGAACAATTGGGTGTTGCAGAGTTTATATGGCTCACCAATGAAGTTTTTTCCTGAGGAATTTCATTGTCCACTATGGGGGTATCGTTACCTTTGAAGCATGAGTATGGTTACCTTGAATGAATTCATCATGGAGCGTCAAGCGGACTTTCCGTTTGCCTCTGGAGATTTGAGTAGATTGTTAGCGGACATTAGCATTGCTGCTAAAATCATCAATCACAAGGTAAACAAGGCCGGCCTTCAAGATATCTTGGGAGCAGAGAGTACTACCAATATTCAAGGAGAGACCCAAATGAAATTGGATGTTTTCTCCGATCAAGCCTTGCTCAATGCCGTGAAATGGGGCGGACAAGTTTGCGGTGCAGGAAGTGAGGAAAATGAAAAGTATTTTGCTTTTGAATTAGAACATTGCCGGAAAGCCAAATACGTCATCCTCTTTGATCCTTTGGATGGCTCGTCCAATATTGATGTCAATGTCAGCATTGGAACCATATTTTCTATTCACAGAAGAAAAAGCTCTCTCGGTGATTTGGCCAATGTCAATGATTTTCTGCAGAAGGGCTCTGATCAGGTAGCTGCCGGTTATGTCATATACGGATCATCCACCATGTTGGTTTATACCACAGGACATGGCGTCAATGGTTTTACTTTAGAACCGAGTATTGGAGAATTTTGCTTGTCACATGCAGACATGAAGTTTCCTGAGAGCAGCACCATGTACAGCATCAATGAAGGCAACATGGCCAGCTGTTCCAAGGGTGTTCAAACCTACATCAACTACTGCAAGAGTGTTGACAAAAAGAACAACTTACCATACACAGCCCGATACATTGGATCCTTGGTAGCAGACTTTCACAGAAACCTCATCAAGGGAGGAATTTACATTTACCCCGGTACTAAAAAAAATACAGAGGGCAAATTGCGATTGCAATACGAATGTAATCCATTGGCCTTTATCGCTGAACAGGCGGGCGGAAAAGCATCCGATGGTAAAAACAGAATTCTTGATATCCAACCCAAAGACCTTCACCAAAGAACGCCATTTTTCATCGGACCTGTTAAAATGGTTGAAAAGGTAGAAGAATTTATTCGCGAATTGGACAACTAATCATTGTGCCATTCTATATTTGTAACAATTCCACTTTTGTGAAAAATCCATTGGTCATCATACCCACTTACAACGAAAAAGAAAACGTTGTAAACATGATTCAAACCGTCATGAATTTATCAATGGCGTTTGACATTTTGTTTGTGGATGATGGTTCGCCTGATGGAACCGCACAATTGATACAAGAACAACAATCTCATTTTCCCAATAGAATTCACCTCCTACAACGTACAGGAAAATTGGGTTTGGGAACTGCCTACATTGCGGGATTCCGTTGGGCAATAGATGAAAAATATGATTTCATCTGTGAGATGGATTGCGATTTCTCTCATACTCCACAAGATTTGGTTAGACTGGTTGAAGCCTGTCATCAAGGAGCTGACATGAGTGTAGGTTCTCGGTATACCAGAGGCGGGGGCGTAATGGATTGGCCTTTGAAAAGAAGGGTGATGAGCAGAGGAGCTGGAGTCTACGTCAATTTGGTCTTGGGACTAGGTGTGAAAGATGCTACTGCAGGATTTGTTTGTTACAAAAGACAAGTTCTTGAATCACTTGATTTGGGAGGCATCCAATTCATAGGGTACGCTTTTCAAATTGAAATGAAATACAAAACCAAGCGCAAAGGATTTACCATCAAGGAAGTGCCCATCATCTTCAAAGACCGCATCTTGGGAAAAAGTAAAATGAGTCTAAATATTTTCAATGAAGCCTTTATTGGTGTCTTGAAAATGCGTTTAAACGCTTAATATGAAAACTTTAATCAAAAATATCACTGTTGTCAATGAAGGCAACATGGTGTTGGCTGATGTGATTTTAGAAAATGAAATCATCGCTGACATTTGTCCTGCCAATAGCATTTCCAGCGAGCAATTTTCGAATGTGATTGATGGAACCGGAAAACACCTATTGCCTGGTTTGATAGACGATCAGGTTCATTTCAGAGAGCCCGGCTTAACGCACAAAGGAGAGATTTATACAGAGGCCAAAGCCGCAGTGGCCGGGGGAATAACCAGCTATATGGAAATGCCCAATACTGTTCCCAATACTGTCACTTTTGAGGAGTTGGAAAAAAAATACCAAAGGGCTTCAGAGGTGTCGTTGGCCAACTATTCTTTTTACATGGGTGCCACCCAAACCAATGCCCACTTGATGCCTGATATAGATATCAAAAATGTTTGCGGCGTAAAAATATTCATGGGTTCGTCGACAGGAAATATGTTGGTGGATAATGAGGAAAGCCTGAACGCCATTTTCAAAAATGCAAAGACATTGATTGCAACGCATTGTGAAGATGACAACATGATTGCCGATAACTTAGAACGCATACAGAGACTTTATCCCGCAGGCATTCCCGTGGAGCAGCACCCCATTATTCGCGATGCTGAGGCATGCTATGCATCCTCGTCCAAAGCCATCGCTTTGGCCAAAAAACATGATGCGCAATTGCATATACTGCATATCAGCACCGCCAAAGAAATTGCTTTGTTTACCAATGATCAATTAAAAGACAAAAGGATAACAGCAGAAACATGCGTGCATCATT
This sequence comes from Chryseobacterium gleum, assembly GCA_945878635.1. GTDB lineage: Bacteria > Bacteroidota > Bacteroidia > Flavobacteriales_D > Sanyastnellaceae > CAMCTV01. The sequence goes on from CAMCTV010000011.1 coordinate 14,421, forward strand.
TGTGGTTTACGGATGAGGATTATGCAACCAAGGGAAGCCGAATCAAATGGAATCCTGCAGTAAAAACGGCAGATGACAGAGCCGCTATCCGTCAAGCCTTGAAAGATGGGTTCATCGATGTGCTCGCAACAGATCATGCTCCCCATACCTTGGCTGAAAAAGCCAATGCTTACGGTTCCTGCCCAAGCGGCGGTCCGCTTGTTCAGCACGCACTACCTGCACTTTTGGAAATGTGCCGTCAAGGGGTATTCAACTTGACAGATGTGGTACAAAAAGCGTGTCACAATGTTGCTCTTTTGTACAATATCGCACACCGCGGATTTATTAGAAAAGGATATCAGGCTGATTTGGTCATGGTTGATCTCAACGCAACCTGGTTGGCTACAGATGAAAACAGTTTGTACAAATGTCAGTGGACACCATTTCACAATACCCTATTCCACAACAAAGTGGAACGCACATGGGTCAATGGTAGATGCGTTTACAACAATGGTCAATTTGATGAACAAGTAAAAGGTCAACAACTCACTTTCCAGCGATGAAAGCCATCAGCATACTCTTAATCGCAATCATCTGGGTGGCCTGCAGCAATAACACCACTCCTGATAAAGCCAAAATGAATATCAAACAAACAGCAGAAGTGGTGCTAGAACTAAGATTGGCCAATGCTGCATACAACCTTTACCACAATCAATTGGAAGAGAAAGACAGGGATTGGACTCCTTACCAAGCAGAAATATTCCAACGGCTTAAAGTACAACCTGAAGATTTTTCATCTTCCTTAAAAATTCACTCGCAATACCCTGATAGTATCCTTCTGATGGACAGTTTAATTCTGGCTAAATTGGAAATGAAATCAAGGAAGGAGATTCAACCAGGCATTGATGCTCATCATCCCATAAAAAAGTACAAGGGACACATCCACAGACAAGGCGGTGAGTAATTTCTTTTTGGTCCAAAAGACAACAAAAGGAATCAGAATACACAATAGAATCCAACCTGAACTAATCTTGGCGGAGAATCCGAGTTGAATTACCACCTCTGCCAACAAGGCCAATAAAAAAACACCCAACCACATTGATCTACTCGATTGACTTTCTCTATTCTCATTGATATCGGTAATCATGACCAAAGCGCTAATGAGTAAAAAGGAAACAACAAAAGCGCTCCAAAAAAAATGAACCTCTTGAAACATCATGGGTATAGTGGCCCAAACAGACCAGCACCAAGCCACTGAAAAAGTCTTGATAAAATATACATCTCTGCTGGACCAAGTAATCATTTTTAGCAATGCCTTAGGGTAATAAACCAAAGCCATCACTGCTGCTGAAACAATCATAACAATGGGAAGCGCGGAAATGGATGTATGAGAACCAAGCTGGGCACTCTGAATGATATAAGCCGCTGCAGATAATACAAATCCATACAAGGTAGCAAAACGATAGGGGCTCTTGCGCTGATGCTTTGGCCACCGTAAAATCAAATAAAAAAGTGCCGAAGAAACCGCTGCCATGGCCACTATGGGCATCGGTATGTGACCCATAAAAATATTGACCATTCGTTCAGCCGTCATCCAAGCAGACATGTAAAACACCATGGCGATGCCAGATACCAAAGAGTAAATCCACCACCAATTGCATTGTAATCTCTCCATTATTTTGTCATCAAAAAACAAAACAACCCTGTGACGGATCCCAAGCTACTCCATATCATGGCCTTATTCAATCTGCGACCTCTGGCCACAGGTTCAAAGCCCTCTGCATACAAGTCGTTGTATTTTAATGCATCATTGCTGATGTGGTGTTTTCGCACCCTAATCTTTCCGGGAATGTGCGCCAAAGTATACAACATGGGTGGGCCAATGAGTGACATGATTCCATCACCACCCAAATAGCTAATGGCACCACAAGTTAAAAATCCAATGATCGCAGTATGCCTAGCCTCATAACGCTGAAATGCATCCTTTTCTCCCAATAAGAAAATACGCATTTCTTCCTGTGAATATCGATCACCCAAAGTTGTGTCTGGCGCATAAAAAATCATCTCCTTGCCCGCCTTGGTTACACTAAAAATCTCACTGCGGTGCAATTCAATTTCTTTCCACTTTCCATACACGCCGCGGTATCTAATCTTAACCAACAACGTAGAGTCTAAAAAAACCTCTCCCCTCATTTCTCTGCCATTCATCAATTGAACCTCATCCTGGATTTGACTCTGATCTGCAACGCCGTCCTTTCCCTTGGTCAAAACCAATTCTTTCTCCTTCCAACGTTTAAACTGGTACACCCATCCCGCAGTAACCACAAAATCTTGATCTCCTGACTGTTGATCCCGTTGAATCAAATAACCCAATTTCAAATTCTGATTTTTGCTCAGCTCCTTGCTTAATCCACCTTGCCATCGCCAACTGGTGTATTGCAGATTGGTTGAATTAAAAAACAACTCATGAGAGGTGTAAAAGTTGAGCTTTTTTGTTACTTCATATTTCAATGAAACCCTTGCTCTGCTTACTGTTCTGGTATCCAAATCTACCTTATCTGAAAAATCAAAATTGGACTGACCCCATTGCTGTCGCAACATCATACCCAATTCCCAATCTCCCATGTTTAATTCACCTGACAATCCTAAACCCCATCTTTGTCGGTAACTCAGGTATTCCCAATCTTGTCTAATACCCGCTCTCCATTCAGCTTGCAATTGAACACCTTTCACAATCTTCTGTTGAACACCAAAATCAGAAAACGCTCCTGAAACACGTGACAAATTTTCATCCAAACGCAATTCAGGTGCAACATAAAACACGCGCCCATCCTTACCGTCGAAGCTAACCTTGGATGAAAACCAACCTCCAGCATCTTGGGTATACTGGGCGTTGGCCTCCACTATGAAGCAAATCAGTAAAAAAAGAATGCTACTTCTTTTCATATACCACAAGTGGATCTATTTCTTTCACCTGATCTCGCTCTGTAATTTTCACCTTAGCTACTATTGCCATATTGGAAAGAACAGCTGTTGCTGTTGCCGCAGTATCTTGAGAATAAGTATAAATGGTGTAATCTCCTTTTCTCAACCCAGTAAATGAAAATGCTCCCTCGTAGTTGGTTACTACTTTATCATCTGGTGAAATGTTGTCTCCATATACAATATACATCTCTTGGTCCATGGCAGGCAATTGTTCCCCCAATACAGTGGACGGGTTGCTCAATACGGAGCGGTACTCTCTATTGATGACCCCTTTAATGGTCGCCAATCCTCCGTCTCCTGGTTCTTTCTGACATTGCGAAAAAAGCATGGCGGCGCCAATTGCAATGGATAAAATGTACTTTTTCATATCTCTTTCAAACATAATCATTTTTTTTAAATCACCAGCCGGTTGTGCACAGGAATTGCCAATGCCGCCACTGAAAGTTGTACATTCTTAATTTGGACCAAAGCCCTGTAACACTGCTCCAATGTTGCACCTGTTGTCACCACATCATCCAAAAGCAAAATATGCTTCCCTTCCCACCTGCCTGGATCCAGCACCTCAAATGGATTTTCAACGGATGAATTGCGCATGATTCTGGATTTCAAAGTTTGACTCTTGCTTCCCTTTCTCTTCATCAATACATCCTGCACCAATGGAATGTTCCAACGCTCACTCATGGGCCTTGCAATACAATCACATTGGTTGTAACCGCGCTTCCTTTTCTTCTCTGAAGTGAGCGGGACGGTAATCATCACATCCCAGTTTGGTCTTCCGTATTGCCACTCAATTTTCTGAGCCCACCACTTCCCCAAAGCTATTCCAACTTGCGGACAGTGCCGGTACTTCAGACTGTGCAAGACATCTCTCACAGGACCACTCTTTTCCATTTTCAAAAAAACCCATTGTTCTTCCCAAGAACATCGACCAAAAAAAATCTTCTTCATTTGAAGATGATTCAGCATCATCAAAGTATGCGGCAAAGCATGCAAACACCGCATGCAAATACCCTCTTCATGTTGGTACAAATCCCATCCACATTGGGCGCAATTTCGGGGATAGAAAAGCCGAAACATGGCCATTAGGTATTGCGACATCTTTTGCATGGCACAAAATTTCAAAGAACCCAGTTCACCCGCAAGCATCATATAAGGTGCATATATTTTCGCAATTGCACTGATATGCGTACTTTTGCGCGCACATGATGACCATCGAAGTTTTAAAATCAAAAATTCACCGGGTAACGGTCACGGAAGCGGACCTCAACTACATCGGTAGCATTACCCTAGATCCGCTGTTGATGGAAGCCGCCAATATGATCGAAGGAGAAAAGGTTCATATTCTCAATTGCAACAATGGCGAACGTTTTGAAACTTACATCATTACCGGCGAACGCAACTCTGGGGTTGTTTGTTTAAATGGTCCTGCTGCAAGACGCGTGGCTGTAGGAGATATCGTTATTGTTTGTTCATACGCATCCATGGAATTTGAAGCTGCAAAAACCTTTAAACCTTGGATTGTTTTTCCCGATACTGCATCCAATAAAGTTTTAGTACCATGATCAAAGGCTTAAAATATACCCTGTTTCTTTGCATAGGCATCGGATTAGCATACTATGCCTCTATGGACGCCGATTTTGATACCATTTGGAATGCGGCTGCCAATCTGAATTGGGGTTGGGCCTTCCTTTCCATGTTGGCCAGCTATGTCGCCATGATGTTCCGCGGATGGCGCTGGCGCATTTTGATTGAACCGCTGGGATACACTACCCGAGCATCAAGCCCAGTCCACGCGGTTGCCTTTGGTTATTTGATGAACGACTTGATTCCTCGCTCAGGTGAAGTAGCGCGCTGTGCAGTCCTCAACAAAGCCGAGGAAATTCCCATGGACAAATTGGTAGGGACGGTAATCCTTGAAAGATTGGTGGACACGTTGAATCTATTGATGGTTATCGCCTTGGTTTCTTGGCTCCAATCCGATGCGCTTGTTGCTCTTTGGGACAAAATCACAGACGCCAAAGCAGCCGTTCCTGGTCAAGCTCAAGAAAAAAACTATCTGTTAACCTATATCCTCTTTGCCGGATCTTTGGCCACGCTAATCGGTTGGTGGACACTAAAAAAACTCCAACACATCGCATTCTTTGGAAAGATTTATCATTTTATCCTTGGTGTTTTGGATGGTTTAAAATCAATCTTGGCATTGAAACAAAAAGGTTGGTTTGCCATTCACACCATCGGCATTTGGGTTTGCTGGCTGCTGATGGCGTATTTCATGATGAAAGCTTTGGCCGAAACCAATTACATGAACATGGCCGATGCCTTATTCTTTTTGGTAGCGGGTAGTTTTGGGATGGTTGTGCCTACACAAGGTGGATTAGGTGCCTATCACTTGACATCCAAATGGGGATTTGAGGCCCTGGGTTACGCTGGATCGCTGGGCTTGACCTTTGCTTGGATTTCTTGGTTGGGCAAAACCGTTATTGAGATTATTGTTGGTGTGATTGGTTTTGTTGTTTTGGATCAACGCGCAAAAAAGAAAATCGTTGATACCACAACTTGATCAATGGAAAAAAGAAGGTAAAAAGATTGTTTTTACCAATGGCGTCTTTGACATCTTGCATGTTGGACACGTTTCCTATTTGCAAAAAGCCAAATCCTTGGGAGATATCCTCATCATAGGTCTCAATGATGACGATTCCGTCAGAAAATTAAATAAGGGCCCTGAAAGACCCATCAACAATGAATTGGCACGCAAGACCGTTTTAGAAGCCCTGCGTGCAGTGGACGGGGTAGTCATTTTCAAAGAAGAAACTCCTTTGGCATTGATACTTTCTATTCAACCCGATGTATTGGTCAAAGGTGGTGATTACGATGCTGATCAAACAGACCCTACACACAAGCAGTACATGGTAGGATCAAAAGAAGTCAGATCTTGGGGCGGATCTGTAGAAGTGATTGACTTTGTCGCTGGATTTTCAACAACGGCTGTAGTCAATAAACTCAAGGCTTAATTACTGCGCTGAGAATCTGAAAACGATTGTTCCATTTTGATTGGCCTTGCCCAATACCGCATTAAAACGCCACTTCTTGGCATGCGCCAAACTCTCATCCAACAGACATTCAAAATCTGTTGAGGATGGATCAATACTGGCCGACTTGACTTGCCCTTTGTCATCTACGACAACATTCACTTTCACCATTCCACCTTGTTTACAACGATAAGTGGGCTTAGGTCCATTGCTTACCGTTCTTCCTGCCAAACTCCATTCAGCGGTTACTGCACCTGCAGTATTCTTTCCTGAGGGCGGTGTAGGATCTTTTTCTGGTCTATCGGGATTAGCTGGATTGGAATCGTTACGGGTAGGCTTGGGATCGTTTTTGTGCTTTTCCTTCAATTCATCAAACGTGCGCTTGGCATATTCCTCCGGAGACATTTCATTGCGTTGACCGGTATGGTCATAAACTCCATCACCCAACTCAGCGCCTTCCATGGACATCACATTGCGCAATGGCCCTTCCTGCTGATCCCCATTGGCAGCAGGGGTCTCGTCTTCAAACTGCAATGGAATCTCTTCCTGGATTTCTTCATTCACTGTGGCATCTGCGGCATCGTATCCATTGGAGGTTGTAAAAAAGACAATGGCTGTTGTAAATACTTGAATAGACACAGCGATGAGCAGCGCCTGCATGGCCCATTTCCAGCCTCCAGAAGGTCTCTCCGACAGTATAAAATCCAAGTTTGTCTCCACCCACTAAAGGTAAACTGATTTTTGATTGAATAAAAATTCAATTTTCAGCTTATATTTGTTTAAATACTCAAAACAATGAAAAAGATTTTTGCATTCGTAGCCTTCATGATTTTGATGGCTGGTGTAGCTTCTGCTCAAACGCAAAACGCTGCCGCTAATACCAATACTGAGAAGAAAGAACAAGTTATCAAAGAGAAAAGCTCTTGCGGTAAAGCAGAGAATGGTAAAGCTTGTTGTTCAAAGGACAAAGGAGTTACTGGTTCAACTGAAAAAGCAGCTTGCTGCTCCAAAGGTGAGAAAAAAGAAGGTGCTGCTTGTTGCTCTAAAGACCAAAAGAAGGAAGGTGGTAAGTGTTCTGGAGATGGCAAAAAAGAAGAAACTCCAAAGCCCTAATCTTATCCAATGATAATATGAAAAGCCGCATCAACTGCGGCTTTTTTTGTATCCTCGTCATTGTCTCCATTCCTAGGACCTATTCCGGCTATCCGTTTCAAGTCCTCGGGCCGCTGCGCGGCCCTGCGGGCTTTCCACTGCTATCCGGGGTATGGCGTTCCTACTTGGCTATCTCAGCCTTTGAATGACCATTTTCTAAAAACCAAAACCAATGTTCAGGTCGCTTTCCACTTGTTCAATGCCTGGATCTTTTCCTTGACTATCCAAGTATTTCAAAGCAAACTGGGCAATGTCATTTCGGTTCCATTGGTCCATGTTACAATCAAAAATCTGAAGCAAAGCTTTGAGATCTTTTTGCGACAACTTGGCTCTTTTCTCTGAATCGTAAAGAAACACGGAAATGACCGCCAAGGAGGCCAATGATGGTTTGGTCAAGAGATCCTTCAGAGAAGGATCCGCATCAATCAAACTCCAAATGGCGGGCAGCAATGAAGTAGATTGGGTGTTGCTTTGGTATTTTTCTACAGCATTTTTAAGACAAATGCGCAAATCATGTTCATCCCAAGGTTTGGCCACATAGCGGTAAATCTCACCTTTGTTAATGGCATTGACAACGGCTTCGATATCCGCATAGCCCGTCACCAAAATGCGCACCGATCGAGGGAAATCCGGAAGAATCATTTCAAAAAATTCAACCCCCGAGATATCAGGCATTTTCTGATCGGACAAAATGACCGGAACCTCATTTTGGTTCAGGTACTCCACCGCTTCACGTGCAGATGTGGTGGTAAAGACCTCGTATTCTCTTCTGAATAAAGCTTTAAAAGCTACCAGGTTGTTTTCCTCATCGTCTAGGTAGAGGATTTTAATTTTTTCTTCGCTCATAGGTTTGAATGATTAGCGTTGATGGGCAATAAAATGGTAAAGCTAGTTCCTTTGTTCCACTCACTATCGATTTGAATTTCACCGCCGTGTTCTTGAACAATTCCCAAGACAATAGAAAGGCCAAGTCCCGTTCCCTCACCTACTTGTTTGGTGGTGAAGAAAGGATCAAATATTTTCTTTCTAACCTCCTCTTTCATTCCTGTTCCATTGTCTTTTACAACAATTTTAATGAAATCATTTTCTTTGCTAGTGTTTACCTCCACCGTACGTTCCTCAATAGATCTTCCCTCCATCTTGGTAGCATGCACGGCGTTAGAGATGAGGTTCATCAACACTTGATTCAATTTTCCTGGAAAGCAATGGATTTGCGGCAATGACGTATCCAAATGCGTAGATAAAGTTACTTCTTTTGACGTGATGTTTTTCATCACCATAAGTGTAGAGGTGATGCATTCATTGACATCGGCCAACACCAGTGCATCACGGTCCATTCTTGAAAAGACGCGCAAAGAACGCACGATATCTGCTGTGCGTTTGGAACCCTCATCGATTCCTTGAAGAAGTTGATAGATTTCCTTTTGAAGGTAGTCGACATCAAGTTCTTTGTATTTCTGTTGAAGCGCGTTCCATTTGGATTGCAGGTCATCCATGGGCAAGCTTGGATTGATCTGAGAAATAATCTCAATCAGTTCATCCACATCGCGCTTGAGGGGTTGCACGTTGGAGCGAACAAAGTTGACCGGGTTATTGATCTCATGGGCGATACCGGCTGTCATTTGACCCAGGGAGGCCAATTTCTCGGACTCCACCAATTGTTTTTGCGTCAATTGGAGATTGGCCAATGTTTTTTCTAGATCATGGTTGGTAGAAGTAATCTCTCTTGTTCTAGCCTCTACTTCTTTTTCAAGGATCGCATTTTGTTCATGAATAAGGCGTTGGTTTTCTTCCATCATAAGGATGGCATGGGCTTGAGACGCTTCCTTTTCCCGCTTCAAGATATTAATCCTATCCGCCAAAGCGAGGGAGAGGAGGATGGCTTCGATCATTACACCTACAGGTAAAGAATATTTCGTAACACTCGAATAAGTAATTACTCCGTAATCTTTTAATGCAAATACAGTGACACCAATCAAAAAAGTTGAAAAAGCAACCATAAAATAGATTGCAGGTCTATAACCTTTTTTCATAGCGTTATAGGCAGCTATCAATAATAAAATAGAAAGACTCGCATTGGCATTAATAAGATTAAAACTAAAATCGTTAAAATCCAATAATAAAAAGAGAAAAACCAAAAGATAGGAGCAAATTGACAAAATAGAAATCCTGTAAATCCAAATTGAGTACTTCTTAATCGACAGAAATTCTAAAGCAAAATATATGGTAATTAAACCGCTCATTGAACCAAAAAACAAAACCCACTCGCTTTTGTAACGCAAAATATCTTTTAAAAAAAGTTCAAGTTGACCGAAAAGACACAACTGTGTTAAGAGGAGAATTAATACAAAAAAGACATAGATTAAATAAATCAAATCTTTTGTGCTTAAGTATATAAAAACATTATACAACAAAACAGATAACATAATGCCAATAAAAAAGAAAAAGAAATTTTCTATTTCGTTGTTATCCTTCTTTATTTGATCAATCTTTTTAAATGAAAAGGGTGCAATTATTGGCGTTTTAGACTTTATTCTGATCAATAAGGAGTCTACCCCCATTTCATTTATTAAAGTTTGAGAATATCCGAGATTACTCGATTTTAATAGCGTTAAATGACCATAGTCTAAAGCAATAAAATCTACTGAATCTAACAAAGGATTCTCTACTGATATTGCAAACTGAGAGTTGTATAACTCAGTAACTAAAAAATATCTTGATTTATTACTCAATCCCAAATTAACAAAGTGATTCGATAAAGCTTGGAATGCTTTGCAATCCTTAATTATTTCTTTTGGCAAATTCTCTTCACCATGATAAACTGCAATTGATTGAGAATGTACATATCCTGATAACAAAATCAAAAAAAATAAGATTAATCTTTGTTTCATATCTCGAAATGAATTTTCAAATTCTTACCTCTATCATTGAATTCTTGAGAAAAAACTTTACTTGTCCTTAAATTTATTATTTTCTCTTGCTCTTCCTCTTTTGCATTGGATAAATCAAACTTATCTTGAAGAAAATTGATTGTACTCATCCACCGTTCATCTGGAAATGGAAATTTCCCCTTTTGTCCAAGACTTTCAAAAGCTCTAAAACCGTAGTCATCTGCAAATCTCGAAACAAAAGGAGAGCAGAAGGTAAATACACTTTTAGGAGGTAAAAATGCTGCTGCCGCAATTGAAGTTCTTATTATATGCTCACTTCCAAGTCCCAATCCTGCCACTGCCCTAGAGTTCCATAAACCAGCTATCTCAACTATTCCGCCATTATCTCTAGCCCAATCATCAACGACAACATATATTTTGGGCTCTAATTGACTTAAAAAAGACTGCAGTGGTAGAGGTTCTATTCCATCCCAAATGTGAAGTCTAGCTCCACCGAAGCAAATACTTCTATCTAATGACTCTGCAACAAGCAAATAAACCGAATCCAAACTTCTCCAATAATCGTAACCTTTTGAAAGCGAAACCCCATTCAACAACAATACTTCTTCATGACCATGAATGTATTTCGCTACAGTATCTTGATCGTCTGTTGCCTTTAAAAATCTCAATCTAACCTCATTTATATCTGACAAAGTCTATAGATGTTTAAGGTTATCGCAATTTATATATGCACGTTGACTCATGAGCTCTTCCCCAAGCAAAATTCTTCTTACCACATTTGCCGTATTTCCCGCTCCACTAACAACGTCCTCAGCCAGTTGAGGCCAAGAACTTATTGACTTTCCTATTTCAGTGAACGAATAAATTGATCGATCTGAGGCATTACCAATCTCACAAAATTCAGCTATAATTCTCCCGACATTCAACTTCAACTCTTCTTCTGAATAATCAACGAAATTCAGCAAATAAGAAGAGTATTCCTTTTCCAAGGAATAATTCTCAATATCCAACATCCCTCTATCACTAGTATGCATTACCAATGGAATGCTATTCCGTTTCGCATATTGACGCAATAAAATCTTAATTCTTAAAGAATCGCATTCATCAATTACTAAATCTAAATCACTGGCAGATTTACCGAAAAAACTTTCTGCGTTAACTTCGTTGATTCCTTCATTAAAAATTTCAACATCAATAAATGGATTTGACTCTTTAATCCACCTATATACCAATTCTATCTTACTTTTTCCGATATCAAACACACCCCAGTCAATTCTATTGGTATTTGACAAGTCCAAAGTGTCATAATCTGCGATTTTAACTTTTCCACAGATTCCCTCCATAACTATCGTTTTAACTATTGAACACCCAACTGATAGTCCAACAACTCCGACAGTTTTTGCCAGTAATTCTCCCTGTTCGGACGAATTAATCTTGTAATTGTTCCGTGTGTACTTAATGGCGTTAAAGATGTCCTTTCCATGCGTTATTAAAACGGAATTTCGCCATGGATAATACACAAAAACTGAGGATGTTGGAACATTGTGATTTTCAATTTGTCTCCTATCACCTCCCCTGTGTAATGATCCAAGAGTTGGGTTACTCTGCAATTCCTTTATTTCTTGTTCTATCAAACAATTAATAGAGACATTCACTCCTGAGCCAGAAAGAAACGAAATGGCCTCATCAAAATCTAAAAAAACAATCTCTTCCATTCAATGGCTAAACTAGCTAACCATTAACTAAATCACACCTTAAGTAATATTTGATATCAACGTTAAATGGTTCATTTCATTATATTTACTATTCTTAAACTCCACCGTATGAAAAATAGAAAAACACTTGGAAAGGATTTTTCAAAAATTGTCTTTCCTACTTGGGATGAAGTAGTGTATTCATTTCTTGGTCAAAATCTGAACAATGACCCAATAGCTAGTTCAGAGTACTTTATAACTTTCTTCGATAAAATCGATAAAATCAGAAATATCGGATTTGGAAACCACATTGCAGAAACTATGATGCTCGCAGTAGATGCCAGAGCATTGTCTTCTCCAGATGTTTCTAAGCAAGAAATTTGTGATTTATTGAAAAAATCAATGAATGAAATCAATGAATTCTTTTCTGTTTTTGAACTTACATCTGGAAATTTCATTGAGGTAGATTCCACCATTGAGAATAAACTTGGAGTCAAGCCAGAGTATTTTTCAATTCCCAATCTTTTTGCATTAAATCCGGATATTCAGTTCTATCATAAGGCGGATGTTTGTCAGGTAATAAGATGGGCTGGAATCGCATATGCCGTTCTTGGACTCCCAAATTTTAAAATTGACAACTTCAGCGACTATTACAAAATCTCTTTCAGGGTTCCAACAAATCTAAGTTCTCATGAATCCTTGAGATCAAAGAACTTTGTCACTTTAGAAAAAAAATGCTTTCTTTTTTGCGACACGCCATCGCAAGCGCTGAAATTCCCTAAATATCATTTCGATAGATGGAGTATTTATGACGCCGAAAACTTTACTCATGTTCAACCCCTTTTCATTTCAACACCCGATCAAACAGATAAACTCAACTCGCTTGCTTATCTTATGAATGCATTTCTACTAGATATTAATCCTAAGTATTTACTCATGTTGAATCAAAAAAGATTCACTGATAGAAACAAAGAAGTTTCCAATAACATTAATGCAAAGATTGAACACCATTTTGGTATTTCTAACTATTTCTCAGAAAATCAAATAGCAGATTCATTTGCAAAAACTATAAGAAATAAAGTTCATAGCATGTCATTAAAATGGGACTTTATAGATGAGGCTCATCCGATTAATTCAGATCAACAAGCCCTCGAAACGTGCACTAGATTTGGTTTGACCCCCATCCCATCTACAATCGAAAACTTAATTTATAGTTGCATCACATTCGAATAAAATGCATCCCTTCGAAAATTTCGAAAACCAGCTCCGGCTGGTTTTTTTGTGCCCATGTTTGTCTCATGAATAAAACAACCATCAAAAACAACAAAAAATCCAAAATCCCTAAAAACATGATCAGATATCCTAAAATCAGAGAATTCAGAATTCTTCACGATCTCAAACAAGAATTCATCGCAGAAAGACTCGGCATCTCTCAACCTGAATATTCCCGCCTCGAATGCGGTTTCAGAAAAGCCCGACTCGAAGACTTTAAAACACTTGCCAAAATCTACGATGTGCACATCAATATCCTAATGGTCCGCGACCAAGAATCCGTATACGACCGCCCCAAAAAACGCCCCATCTCTCCTTCCATCCTCGCCGATGAACAAATCATGAGCCTGCTGGATCAACACGCACAAATACTATCCTTCCTCAAACAATCCAATATAGAATCCCAACAAATCATCCAAAAACTCATTCCCTTTCAACCCACCAACCTTCAATCCCCAAGTTCCAACCTCTAACTTCTCCCAATTCTAACCCTTTTCCTCCACCTGAAAAGGAGATTCTACCCAGAATCTCCTTTTTATTGCTCCATTCTCTCTTTCGATTTTGCAACTTTATTCACTTTTTTTACACTGTTTTTCAATTACTTAAATATTTTTTCAACATTTTTTGTAACCTTTATTTTTCTCCTCTCGTTAAATCCATCAACAACAAACACAAACAGTCATGAAAACAAGCAACAACTACAAAGTAATGGTCCTCTCCACCAACGCTACTTTTACAAACGATGTAAAAGGCGCTTTAAACCAAAACTTTGACGTACTTGAAGTACACTCTACCCAAGCTGCATTAGACGCTCTTCTACCTGAACAAGTTCAAGTAGTTGTTGTAGATCAAATGCTTGACCAAGTTACCGGAGAAAACTTCCTCTCCACCCTTAAACTTCAGTTCCCTCAAGTGAAAAGTGTTTTCGTAGTTCAAAACAGCGCAGACCTTAACTGGGAATCTTTGGTAAACAATGCCAATCCATTCCGTGTAGTTTCTGTTCCTGTTAACCTTACCACCTTGGCCAAACACGTAACTGATGCTGCCAACCAATACAATAAAGAATTTGAATGTGAGCAAAACCTTGAGCAACTGAACCGCCAAAATCAACAAATGCAGTTCCTTTTAACGCAAAGCTTGCTCTCTTAAGATGCTATCCTGACTGTGTCGGATATGTTGTTGTTGTTAATTCAGGGCGGCCTTTTGGTCGCCTTGTTTCATTTTAAAAAAATGCCCACTCAAAGATGCTAACATCTGCGAGAATGTATTCATTGCACTTTCGGTATCTGCGGATATGGCTTCACGCCTCAATCGCAATACCAATAATCCATACAAAGCGTGCAGACATAATTCCACTTCATTTTGACTTACCCCTTTGGAACGTCGGATGTATTCCTCCAAATTGGGTCGTGCAGCTTCATACATTTGAATGTAATCCGCATCCTTCCATACCTTGAGCAAGGTTTGATGCAAGTAGGTAAGTTCTGCCAATATCTCCTCCAATGCTGTCAAATGTCCGCGCTTCTCAATCTTCTCTGACTTCATGTCCTTGATCAACTCCTGAAACCACTTGCGCTCTTCCTGCTGCTGTGACGCATCCTGTGTCAAGGTTGTAATAAAACCATCCAATGCATCGATATCAAAATTGACCGCACGCACCAAATCCTCCATTTGCCACATGAACAATAAATACTCCGCGGCTCCACTTAAATATTTCTGATGCGCAAATACCATATCTACTTCTTTTTCTCTTGTTGATACTCCTCATTCAATCCCTTCAAAACCTCAGAGGTCACATTAAAGGCATTGTTGCCATACAACACAATGGGAATGCCTTCTTGGTAGTTCAACACAAAATCAATGTTCTTCATTTTGGCATATCGATCCAAGTACTTCTTTACTTTATTGTTCAATTCTATGGTCATGGCCTCCTTCTTGGCAGCAATGTCTTCAGACATCTTAGCATCTATCTGCTGCAATTCACCTTGCAGCGTGGCCAAACGTTCCTCTACCACACGGGCCTCATCCTCTGGCAATTGCTTGCTATTGGCATACTGCAGCAAATCTTGCGCTTCCTTCTCACGCTTGGCATATTCTCTTTGAAATTCAGCGTCAGCTCCTTTCAAACTGCTTTGCAAACGAGCTTCTTGATCCTTGATGTATTGGAAATGGGTGTTAATACTATCCCCATTGATGTAGGCAACAATGGCCGATTTAACGTTGGCCGTATCCTGAAACGCCGATGCCTCTGGTGCATCCGGTAATTCCGAAGGAAGATTACCGTTGCGCTGGTTCCAAAATAAATATCCCAAGGCCACAAATTGCACTGCCATCACAGCAATGATCCAAATGTTTTTTTTCATTCTTTTGGTTTTATCGTTCGGAGCCAATCATGCATCTTGTGCATCTGCTCCATCATTTGTTCTGCGTTGATCAACACCCACTCTTGGACAGCAGTCAAATCATAATTCTCTTTGTCAAACTTAAATCCTTGCTTGCATCTTCCTCCTTCCACCTCAACAATATACTTTCCGTTGTATTCATGTACAACAAGACGCAAATGAGGATGAGGGATTTGGGCTACCAATCGCATGGCACGAATTTATATTATGCCGGTGTCTTTCTTGCAGTTATTTTTTTTATTCTTCTAACAATCAACAATGATATCAGCGTAAAAAAAACAGCCAAATATCCTACCCAATGATAATTTTCCAAGGGGGAATATTCATCCTTCTGCGAAATAATTACCCCAGCGATGATGGCACTTGTACCGCTGGCCAAGCTCTGCGCACTGCTGTTCAAACTCATGAAACCCGCACGCTGCGCAGGGTTCACTAAGGCGGATATGATGGTGTTGGCGGGAATCATTCGACCTGAAATAAACGTGAAAAAGAATACGGCAATAAACAATACCACGTACAATGGCACATGTGTCAAGTGAGTATTGGCTAACATGGTCAGGCAAGACATCCAAGCAAAAAAAGTAAAAACCCTAAACCTTCCCCAGCGATCCACCGCCTTGCCGATGGCTATTCCTGACATCACCGTTGCCGCTCCGCCCGTAATGTATATGTACTTGATTTGGCTTTGCTCCAATCCCACATTGTTGATCATAAAAGGTGTCAGAAAACTAATGACGGTAAATTGACCCAATACCAACATAACCGTGAACAACAGCGCATTGCGCTGAGCAACTGAACCCAAGACTGATTGGATGGTTGCCAAAGGTTGAAAAGGTACTGTCTTGTTCAAGTGAGATTGAATGGGCGGCATCACTTTAATGGCCAATAACAAAATCAAAAAACTCAATCCGCTGATGACATAAAACGGGACATGCCAATTGTTGTCAAATGCATCCACCAGAACCAATGCCAATGGCACGCCCAAAACAGCTGCCAAAGAAAAGGACAGCGTTACTACACCCATTGCTTTGCCCCTTCTTTCCAAAGGAATCAAATCCCCAACGATAGACATCACCAATCCTCCCAATAATCCACCTGTCAAGCCTGTCAAAACACGGGTGCCGAGAAACAAATAATAGTTCAGATTTGGATCATCGGTGTTGGGGACAATAGCGCTAGACATCGTGCCCAGAATAAATCCCATGTAGGCCACCAACAAAGCCTTCTTTCTATCCAGACTATCCAAATAAAACACCCCTAAAAAAGAAGATAGTCCTGCCGCCAACCCATAAGAAGATACCAAAAAGCCATAAGCACCAGGACCAATCATGAGCTCTTTTTTCAGAATATCACCCATGGGCATCATGATCATAAAATCCACAATGTTAGTGAACTGAATGGCTGCCAAAATCAACAAAATACTTCGCTCTTGCCGCATGATTATTTCGGCAAAAGTAGGGTCAATTTTTCCTCAACCTCTTTTTTCCAAGGCTGACGCATGCCCTGTGCGTTGTACTCGATGGATCCTGTCAACCAACGAACAGCAAGATTGGTTAGCGGTTGTGCATGTCTCAAAGATGCTGAGTAATTAACAGGCAGCGCTCCCAATGCCGACTTCATTTCAATGGCCGTTCGTCCAAAAACGATTCTAGGCACTTTATGATTGATGCCCAATTCCACATAATCGTACAATATGCGCGAGTACAAATAATGCGTTTTGTTCTTTTCGTAATCAAATCCCACTACATGGGCCTCCATCTCCTCTTCTCCAATAATGGCTGTTGAAAAACCAACGACCTCTCCTGCTAAAGTGTAAGCGTTAAAAATCATTTTGTCTTTTAAACCTACTTTCATTTGGATCAATGCATCAGCCGTCAACTGCTGCCAGCGGTGACTGGCTCGGCGATATACTTGATCATACAACGGATACCATTCATCTCTTCTAGCACTGATGGCGTCTTCATTCCAAACCTCTTGAATCAATTGACTAGAGCGGGCTTTGGCTGTTTGTGCTTTGGATCTAAATTTACTGGATAGGTCACTGAGGTAATCGCTAAAATTGATCCATTCCTGAAGAATAGGCAATACCATAATGGGATCAGCCTCCATCGTGGCAAAACCACAACCATTCAAGGCTTGCTGTAAATCCTTCCGATGATTATGGAAATCCTTGATCAAACAAATGTTTACCTTCCAGCCTTGGTTGCGCAAATCCACTACCTTCTTGTTCATGGATAAGCACAATATTTCTGATTGTACCTCCAATGAAATGCCATCCTTAAAAACAAAACCATGCTCTCCTGACACAAATGGATTACCCATTAACAAAACCCATTGCGAGGCTCCTCTGCGCTGCCACTTCTGAATTACCCATTGCCTAATGCCCACACATTGACTAGCGTCAATGGGCAGCGCTTGACTGGTAAAAGATGAGAGAAACAAAACAGCCCAACCAATGGGCTCTCCTTTTTGTCTGTATAAGCAATACATCACTTTGTATGGCCCTTCCAAAGCTGTGAGATACGCTGGCGATAAAAAAATACTTGGTGATTGAATTTGCTGAAATGACTTAGGGATATCCTCCCAGTGCTCTTGCCAAGCCACTTCCAATTCATGGTTGTCATCCACCCATGCCCATTGACAAGCCTTTCTTGCCATTTCCTTCAAACTTCCAACCATTTGTGCAAAGCTAATATCGTTTACCTTTGAATGAAACAATTGGATGGGCAACTTGTTCCCTCCAACAAGAATTAACAGATGCTTGAGATTCCATACAACATGTCCATGGTTTATGCAACCTTGGCCATCATTTTTATTAGCCTTCTGCCTTTGTGGAGAAGCTTAGATGACAAAACCAAGAGCAATACCCACTTCTTTGCTTTAGCTTGGGTACTTTGGGGATTGTTTCAAAGCGTACTTTCATTGAACCGCTGGTACATGGACAGAAAAGGTGGTCTCATTCATTTTCTTTATCCTTGGATACTATTGGGTCTCATCATATGGTTTGTGCTATATAGCAAAAAAGGACTTAGATGGTCCAACACCCTCAATGCAAAATGGCTTTTTGCGCCAGCAATTGTTTCCATTTCTTTGGTTCCATTGTACCAAGGCCTTCAAGATTATAAACAAGTTTCAACTTTATTGTGCAGCCCTTTGATATATGCGCTGCCGGTCTTAGGCATTGTTGGACTGACTTTGTGGAGCAAATTCAACTCGGCTTTGATCAAATCGGTTCATGCCCTTATTCTCATGTGCATCATCGCACAAATGGTACTGGGATACGGCGGTATTCCCAACGCGCATCAAGCCTGGGATTATGCCAATCCCAACTACGCTTTTCAACATTTTCCTTACACGTTGATGCCCAATCTCATTTATCCTTTGATCTTCCTTTTCAGTGCCATTGGATTTTCAAGAGGAAAATAATTCAACGTTTTTTGTAAGCCAAGAAAGTTGTTCCCAATAACAACAAAATCATCATCACAGAACCAATGCTTGATAAATTGGTCCCTGTCTTCCAAACCGCTGGTTCAAACTTCCATTCTACCTGGTGCTCTCCCGCAGGCACTACGGCCGCGCGAAGTATAAAATTGACTTGTGCAACTTCCGCCAACTGACCGTCTATGTAACAATTCCATCCTTCGGGATAGTAAATTTCCGAGAAGACTGCAGTCCTATTGGATTTTGCATTTGTTGCGTAGACCAAGTGATTGGGCGCGTATTGCGTTAACGCAATTTTATCCAAACTATCTGCTGTTGAGGAAACCAACTGGTTCGAAAATTTTTCGTTAACTACCAACTCCATCTTTGGATCAATCGAGGCCAATGCTTGAATTTCTTCATTGGCATTTTTGACAATATTCAATTTTTCTACAAACCATGCGGCACCGCAAGCGTTGGGATTGACCAACGGGGGATTCTCAGCATTGTACACGACATACTTTGCGTTGAGCATGTTCAACACTGGGGTATTCTCAAACGCCCCTTGCTGTCTCCCAGAGCGCAAAGAATCAATCATGTCTTTCATCTCTGGCTGTATGCAAAACTCTATCACCTCTTGGTAGCGTTTTAGTTTGGCCCCATGATAACCTCCTATGCTCTTGTGCAAGTAACTTATATCAGCATTATTGAAAGGGTTTTGTAATGTAAATACGCGGTAATGCGAAGACAAATTCAACGCGGCAAAAGATGCGATTTGATCTTTCACTTCCCCGTTTTTGTATGTTTTCCAATGCTCATCTTCGGACATTGCTTGCAAGATGGTCTTCTTGCTTTCCGCCCAACCTTTGGCATCTCTTTTTTCATTTTCTAGGATGAACAAATCTGATTGGGTTGGAATCACTGGGACATTTTTTTCATCTGCCTTAACATAACGCACATACTTCCCCTTCTCCTTGTCATTGTTTAAGTGTCGCCTGCAAACGCCCCATTGATCTGCCCAAATCATCAGTCCAATAATGACTAACATTGGGAGTTGTAATTTAGACCAACGCAACATCACAAATGCGCTTCCTAAAAGCAAAACAACAAATAACAAAGCTCTTTGCACATCAGCCGTAAACATATTGATGCGAGCATCAACTACTGCAGTTTCCACCTTATCTACTAGGGCTATTTCCTGGGCTGAGATAGCATTGGGATTCTTAATCACCTCAAACTGCACCAAACGATTGGTTATCTTGTCGGCCTCATCCTCGGTTTCAAAATTCCCTATCATTTTGGGCTGTGCCATCATCAATAATACCACCGCCAAAATCCCACCAGAGACCATCAACCACTTCTTACCCATCTCTTCCCATTTCATTTTTTGCTCCAGCATTTGATTCAACATCAAGCCAGCCATGCTCACCCAAGCAATGGGCAAAAGCATCAGGATCATTTTAGAATCTCTAAATTTCTTGTACATCGGAAAGTGATGAATGAAAAAATCATT